>CAJXQX010000024.1 GCA_913058185.1 uncultured Verrucomicrobiota bacterium | reverse complement strand
AGATCAGCCTCGGTCTCGTGGGCTCGGAGATGTGTATAAGAGACAGCATTATAACCAGTTCGGAACTGCGAGATCGCTGTCCGGCTGGTCCGCCGCTGGTCGAGTGGGCAGAGAGCTCGTCCCGGGCCGGATCGGCGTCCGCCCTACCGCCCTTCCCCGCCCCCCCGGCTCCTGCCTACCTGATCTACACCTCCGGTTCCACCGGCCAGCCGAAAGGGGTGTTGGTCAGTCATCAGGCCTACGCCAACACGGCCAAGAACCAGCATGATCTACTGAAATTGAAACCGGGTGAACGTACTCTGCAGTTCGCCAACAGTTCTTTTGACGCCTCGGTATTCGAGATTCTGGGCACTTTATTATCGGGCGCCGCTTTGGTTTTGGCCCCGCCTGAAATTCTGACTGACCCCGCGCGCCTCCCGCCGTTTTTGAGAGAGTATGGTGTCACTTTCGCCGTATTGCCTCCCTCATTCTTGCGGGCCTTGGACCATGCTGACTTGAGCTTGCGCGTGCTACTCACAGCCGGCGAATCCGCCGTCCCAGCAGATGCGTGTCACTACGCCGACCGACTGACCTATCTCAATGGTTACGGCCCCACCGAAGCTGCCGTCTGGAATACGATGGAAGCGGTGCAGGCAAAATCACCCCCGTCCGTCGGGAACGGTATCCCCATCGGACGTCCCCTTGCGGGAACCCAACTCTTTATTACTGATAGCAACACTCAACCCGTGCCGATCGGCGTCGACGGTGAAATCTGCATCGGCGGGCTTGGGCTGGCTGAGGGCTACTGGCAGCGCGATCTCCTCACCCGTCAGGCGTTCGTGGCCCATTCGTTTTCGGATCTCCCCCACGACCGATTGTATCGCACCGGTGATATCGGCAGGTGGTTGCCCGACGGACGCGTGGTCTTCGTTGGCCGGCGCGACGGACAAATCAAACTCCGGGGCCATCGGATCGAAACCGAAGAAGTGGCTCAGGCCCTCCAAACGCATCCAGAGGTCCACGAAGCCGTCGTTATACTCCGGCAGGACAGGCCGGATCATCCGCTGCTCACCGCTTACTACCGACTTCAATCATCCGCCATTTCCGCAACCCCGATCCGCGAGTTCCTGACCACCCGGCTCCCCTCCTATATGATCCCAGATGCCTGGGTCGCCATAGCCACGTGGCCGCTGACGCCGGCGGGCAAGATCGATCGCCGGTCTCTCCCCGCTCCGGATGTCGCGGACACCGCCGAATCCTTCGTGGCGCCGCGTGACGAGGTTGAACAACTCTTGAGTTCCTTATTCGCCGAGGTCCTCGGGATCAAACGCGTCGGGATCCACGATAGATTCTTTCGTCTGGGCGGCAATTCACTCCTCGCGTTGAGAGCGGTGACGCGGATCCGCGAAGCGTTGCGGGTGGATCTTTCCATTTCTGATTTCTTCACCCACGCGTCGGTTGAAGAACTCGGCCAGATCCTGCGTCAAGACCCAGCCACCAGCGCGCGGGTCAACCAGATCGCCACCGCTCGCGCCAAACTTGCCGCCATGACACCCGCGGAAAAAAAGGCCTTGCTGGCTGCTCGCTCCAACCCTCGTGAGACCCGCTGAATGGCCGACTCTCCAACAGACTCCGCAGCGGACCCCAGTGATGACGAGCTGCTCGCGTTATTACTCAATGACGCCCCCCCCTCTGGCGATACCCCGGGCATCCCTTTACGGTCAAAAGCGCATCCGCTGGAGCTGTCTTTCGCCCAACAGCGGCTGTGGTTCTTGCAGCAACTGGAACCAACGCAGACGGCCTATAATATTTCCGCGGCGGTAAGACTTCACGGTCCGCTTGACCAAGCCCACCTCACCGCCGCTTTGGCGGTCATTGTGCAACGTCATGAAGTGCTCCGCACCACGTTCCCCCAGGAGGATGGCACGGCCCGGGCCGTGCTGCATGCAGATGCGATCATCCCGATTGAGGTTATACCCACCACCGAAGAACAACTGCCGCAACATTGCCTGGCCGCCAGCGCGCGCCCGTTCGATCTCTCCGTGGCACCGCTGCTGCGACTGACCCTGCTACCCTTGGGACCGACCGAACACGGCGTCATTCTGGTGATGCACCACATCGTGTCCGACGCATGGTCGATGGAAAACTTGGTGAGGGAACTTGGCGTGACCTACGCCGCGATTGCCACCGGAACGGAACCAACTTTGCCTGCGTTGCCCATTCAGTATGGCGACTTTGCCGCTTGGCAGCGGCAACAACTCGACGCCGGAGTACGCGTCAGCCAGCTAAACTATTGGCGCGAAAAACTGGCGAACCCGCCCGAACTTGACTTGCCCACCGATTTCTCCCGGCCCGTCAAACCAGACTATACCGGCGACACAATTCGCTTTCAGGTGCCCGCTGAAATCGCCCAAGGGTTGCGGACGTTGATGGCGGCGACCGAGTCGACTTTTTTCGTCACCATGCTTGCTGCCGGACACGGCTGGTTGAGTCGTTTAACCCGACAATCCGACGTCATATTGGGAGCCCCCGTCGCTAATCGAGGAGCGGCCGAGCTGGAGCCACTCATGGGATTTTTCGTCAATACCTTGGCGCTGCGCGGACGGCTCCAGTCCGACATGACTTTCCGCGATTTGCTTCAGGCAGCCCGCCAAACCGCTTTGGACGGCTTTGCCCATCAAGACCTCCCCTTCGAGGATATTGTTCGGGCGGTGATGCCGGAGCGCGATGGGAGTCGGAATCCCTTATTCCAGGTGATGCTCACGGCCGACTCTGGACCCGCGCATGATCTGTCGCTGGGCGAACTCGGCATCGAAGCTATCGAAGTCCCAACGGCCGTGGCTAAATTCGACCTCACCCTATCCTTGCAAATGTCGGGAACAGAGGTCGCAGGCGCTCTCGAATTCGCTACGACCCTGTTTACCCCCGCAACTGCCCAACGGTTCGTCGATCAGTTCCTATTCGGCCTCACCCAATTTGTTGGTGCACCGGACATCGCCCTTGATCAGCTACCAAGGATGTCGCTTGAGGAAACCACCACTTTGGCGGATTGGGGAGCAGGACCGACGCCCGCTTACCCTCAGTCTTCGATCCCCGTCGTCTTCACCGCCGCAGCAGCTGCCTATCCCGATAAGATCGCGCTTTCGCTGGGCGAAACGAAACTGACCTACCGGGAGCTCGACCGTCGGGCGAACCAACTTGCCCACGTATTACAAGACCACGGCGTCGGCGCAAACGTGCCGGTGGGGGTGGGCTTGGAACGATCCGTGGATCTGGTGGTGACCCTACTGGGGGTGCTCAAGGCCGGAGGCGCGTATCTGGCGGTGGATCCCGCCTATCCCGCCGAGCGTATCGACCAGATGGTTACAGCTGCGGCTTGTCCGTTACTCCTCATCGGAGCAACGCCCCTCCCCCCCCTAGCTTCAGGGGTCAAAGTTCTTAGCCTGTCCGCAATGGACGAGGCGCGGTTGGCCGCACCTGCCACGCCTCCAACGCTCGCCCCCCAGCCGAACGATCTTGCCTACATTAGTTTCACCTCGGGATCCACCGGGAGGCCTAAAGGGGTAGCGGTGCCTCATCGCGCGGTGCTGCGACTGGTGCACGGCGGCGACTTTGCTGACTTTGGCCCGGACGAAGTTTTCCTCCTCCTGGCCCCGATCGCATTCGATGCCTCGACGTTGGAGCTGTGGGGCCCGTTGCTGCATGGCGGCCGGCTAGTGATCATGCCACCTGGACACTTGGCCTTGGAACACCTCGGTCATGTTCTGCGCACCGAGGCGGTCACCACGCTCTGGCTCACCTCCGGTTTGTTCAATCTCATGGTCGATGAGCAATTGGCGGATCTGCGCGGCATCAAACAACTGCTCGCCGGCGGAGATGCGCTGAGCGTGCCCCATGTTGCCCGGGCGTTGGCGGAACTGCCCCGGACTCGCTTGATCAATGGCTACGGCCCGACCGAAAACACGACTTTCACCTGTTGTCATCGTATCACCTCGGCCGACCTTTCGGCGGGATCTATTTCCATCGGCAAACCCATTGCCCACACCCGGGTGCTCATTCTGGATGAGCAGCAGATTCCCGTGCCACCCGGAGTTTCCGGCGAACTCTACACCGGTGGCGATGGACTCGCTCACGGCTACATCGGGCAACCAGAACTCACAGCCCAAGTGTTCATCGACGATCCGGCCCGGCCGGGACAAAAACTTTATCGCACCGGAGACCATGTGCGGTGGCGTTTCGACGGGACGTTGGAATTCCGCGGGCGGGTTGACCGGCAGGTGAAAATCCGCGGACACCGAATCGAACTAACCGAAGTAGAAGCAGCCCTCGCCGCCCTCCCGGAGGTGACCGCTGCAGCGGCCTTGGTGCAGGAAGGCCCCAAGGGCAAACGACTCATCGGATATGCGGCGCCTCAATTGGAGGCCGCAGACCTTCAGGACATCCTGCGAACTCAGGTGCCCGAGTATTTGGTTCCGAGCACCATTGTCACGCTGCCGGCGTTGCCTCTGACCGCCAACGGCAAGATCGACCGCGACCAGCTCCCAGCCCCTAGGGCGACCGCCAGCGGAGCCGGAGACATGGCCCCCCGCACCCCCACCGAACAACAGGTCGCCGAAATCTGGTGTGGCGTGCTCGCAATTCCCGAGATCAGTACCGACGCGAACTATTTTGCCAGCGGCGGTGACTCGATTGGGGCCATTCAAGTGGCCAGCCGCCTCCGGCGAATCGGCTGGCAGGTGAAGGTGGCGGACCTCTTTCAATTTCCCACCGTCACAGCATTAGCCGCCCAGCTGGACCGCACCGCCGGATCGAAGCCGTCCCCGGCTTATCCGACACTCCAAGGGGCCGTGCCGGCCACTCCGGCTCAAGCGTGGTTCCTGCGCCATTTTGAGACGGGTCGCCAGCACTTCAATCAGGCCGTGTTACTGCACCCCCGCTCCCCGCAAAAGGTGACCTCTCTTCAAACCGCGGTCTCCGCTTTATGGCGACACCATGACGCCTTACGCACCGTCGAGCGAGGAACTGGCCTCGAAATCTTGCCCGCCCACCATGACATCCCCCTCGAAGTCGTTACAGTGGAGAACGAATCGGATAGGCTCAGTCACACTGAGCGGGTACACTCCGAATTCGATTTAAAGGTAGGTCCGCTGGTTCGAGTCGTACTCTATCAATTACCGTCGACCCAGCGCCTGCTGATCGTCGCTCACCATCTGGTCGTCGACGGAGTATCTTGGCGCTTGCTGGTCGAGGATCTATCCACCGCTCTGGCGCAAACGGAAGCCGGTCGGTCCATCGATCTGGGCCCCCGCCCTCTCCCCATCAGCCAGTGGGTCGAATCCCTAGTCCCGGCCGACCACGACGGCGACTATTGGGACCCATTTCTGACAGAAGACCCCGGGGCGTGGCCGACCCCGATTTCTGATTCACCAAATCGATTCGGTGACACCACCACACTCGACGCCCGACTTTCTTCCGACCTCACCCAGAATCTGCTCACCCGGGCGCAGCATGCCTTCCAAACCGACGTCGAAGATCTGCTGTTACTCGCCCTGGGCCGCGCGCTCCAGCGCTGGCACCACGGCGCCAACACTCAGGTGATGATGGAGGGCCATGGGCGCGAGAGCCGCCCCGGCGTGCCGGCCCCGGAAGATACCGTGGGCTGGTTCACCAGCCTCCACCCCTTTCGTTTAGTCCTGGTTTCCGACGATCCCATCACCCAGCTCAAAGCGCTGAAAGAAGCCCGCCGGGTTATTCCCCACCACGGTACCACCTTCGGTCCCCGGGCATTCCTCATGGAGGGACCCGAATTTGATCGGATCGTTCACGCCCCTCTTTCGTTCAATTATCTCGGCCGATTCGACGATGCTCCTGAAACCATGCTCGCCTTTGCGGAAGAATCTTCCGGCACGCCTATTGGGCCGGATGTGATCCGGCTGCAAGAAATCGACGCCGGCGCGGCCGTTACCGGTGGGGCCATGGGATTGTCTCTGACCTTTGGTCGCCATCGCTATGACGAAGGAGCCATCCAGGGATTGCTGGACGATTGGATCCACGAACTCGCCAGGCTCATTGAGATCTGCGGCAATCGAACCGGGGTGGAGGCGACCCCCGCTGATTTCACGTCCAAGATTTTTCGACTATCCGAATACGAGGCGATGTTGCAGCGAGAAGGTTGGGCGGCCACCGAAGTGGAGGACGTGGCCCGGCTTTCGCCGATGCAGGCAGGCCTGCTCTTCCAATCGGTCTTCGACGAAACCTCGAGTGCGTATTTCGTCCAAATGGCCTACCGGCTGCGGGGCCCCATGGATGCTCCCGCATTTCGCGAAGCCTGGATTCAACTCGCTCAACGCCACACTATTTTGCGCACCTCATTCCTGCATGAGGATGTACCGGAGCCGCTCCAAATTGTTTGGCGACACCGGTCCCCGCCGGTCGAAATCGTCGATCTGCGCCACCTTGGTGAGACTGAACAGCAGACCCGTATTGCCGACCACCGGGCGGCCGACCTGGCCCGGCCGTTCGACCTCGCCCACGACCCCTTGTGGCGCGTTACCGTGTGGCAACTGGCCGATGACCTCAACCAGATCGGCTGGAGCTACCACCATGTGTTGTTGGACGGCTGGAGTCTCGGACTGGTGCATCGGGATTTATTCGCCCTTTACACCGGTGAAGCCCAGCTCGAACCCAGCGTGCCCTACCGTGACTACGTGCGCTGGCTGGAACAAACTCCTCCCGCCGCAGCTCGCACCTTCTGGACTGATTACCTAGCCGGCTACGAGGCGACATCCAGCGTCCCCCATGATCCCCTCAACCAAGGGCCTTCCTCCCATGCTGAATACACCACTGTCCTCGGCGTGGAACTGAGTAACGCGTTGCGTACCCTCGCCGCCGATTCCGGGGCCACGCTGGCTACCGTGCTCCAAGCCGCCTGGGGGGTATTGCTGAGACGCCTGAACCGCACGGATGATGTGGTTTTCGGCGCCATCGTATCCGGTCGACCCGCCAGCTTATCCGGCGTGGAGCGAATGGTCGGTCTGTTCATCTGTGCCGTGCCGGTGCGAATTCACTGCGACGAAAATACTTCGTTTTCGGATCTCATCTCGAACACGCAAGCCGACGCGCTGGCCGCCGAACCTCATCACCATCTGCCCCTGCCGGAAATCCAAACCCTTACCCCCCTCGGGCGAGAGCTGTTTGATCATCTCTTGGTTTTTGAGAACTATCCGCTGGATCGCACCACGGCATCGAACCCTGGTCACGAGTTAGTCATCGAACACGTGGAAGCGCATGACCGCACTCACTACGAATTTGATCTCACCATCGATCCCAGTGAATCCATCACGCTGCGATTCGGACATGAGCGGTCGGTGTTCGGGGATGAGCAAATCGCTCGGCTGGCGGATCGTTTTCAAACTCTGCTCAACGGCCTGGCGGCCACCCCGAGCGAACCGCTGCATCACATTGATGACGTATCGGCCACCGAGCAAAATCGGGTCACCTCCGAGTTCAATCAGAACGCCCAACCTCTGCCCGCCCATGCCACGTTGGTCGATCTCTTAAATGAAGGCCTCGCGCGTCACGCTGGGAAAATTGCCGTGGTGCAAAATGAGGAATCCCTGACTTATGCCGAACTGCACCGCCGGGCAGACCAGCTGGCCAGCGCATTGCAAATCCGGGGTGCTGGTCCCGAATTCGTCGTGGGAATTTATGCCGATCGTAACCCCGCCATGATCGCGGCCGTGTTGGGGGTGCTCAAGTCGGGGGCAGCTTACCTTCCCCTCGATCCGCTATATCCGGCTGAACGACTACGCGGAATGTTGGATGACAGCGGCGCCGGGCTGGTGGTCACCACGGGCTCTTCACGGGAGCTGACGGCGGCTATCGGCAATAACTGGGGGGTGCTCTCATTGGCCGAACTGTCGGCGAGACCCACCGCCCTCGCCCTCCAGGTGGACTTGAAGCCCCATCACCTCGCTTACACGATCTACACTTCCGGTTCAACCGGTCGACCCAAGGGGGTCGCGGTTGAACACCACTCCCTGGTCAATGCCGCCATCGCGTGGCGAGTGGGCTACGGTATCGGAAACGCAGCCACTCCCCCCTGCATCCTGCAGATGGCTAGCTTGTCCTTCGACGTTTTCATGGGTGATTTCATCCGCGCGCTGACCAATGGCGGCTCCCTGATTATCTGTGACGCCGACACCCGGGTAGATCCAGAGGGACTGGTGGAGATGTTGCAAAAATACCGGATCACCCAGTTTGAGAGCACCCCGGGATTGATCCTTCCATTGATGGAACACGTTCATGCCGCCGGTTTGAGTTTGCCCGATTTGGAGCTCTTGATTCTTGGATCTGACACCCTGAGGGCCGAAGACTATCGACAGTTGGTCAAACGATTTGGCGGGAACCGGCGTATCCTCAATAGCTACGGCGTTACCGAAGCCACCATCGACACTTGTTTTTACGAAGAGTCCGACCCCGGAACCGAAGAAGGGAACGAATCCACTCCGATTGGAAAACCTCTAGCCAATCAACGGGTTTACGTGTTGGATCCGCAGGGTCGGGCCGCGGGGATCGGCGTGCCGGGCGAACTTTTCATTGGCGGTGAAGGCGTCGCCCGAGGCTACCACCAACGTCCTGAACTGACGGCCGAACGCTTCCCAACCATGGATCCCGGTGATGGTCGGCAACGCCTCTACCGCACCGGAGATCTCGCACGTTGGCGCTCCGATGGCACCCTCGAGTTTTTGGGCCGGGGGGATCGGCAAGTGAAGATCCGGGGAGTGAGGATTGAGCCGGGTGAAATTGAAACCAGCCTGCGCGAATGTCCCGACGTGGTCGATGCGGTGGTTGACACTCGCACCCTTCGCGGGAATTTGGAATTGGTCGCTTACATCGTTCCCTCCTCCCCGAAGCAGACGGATGCCTCCTGCTGGCGAGAACACCTTAGGACCACACTGTCTGCGGCCATGGTTCCCACCCACTGGGTCACCGTCGAACGCATTCCGCTTTCGCCCAATGGGAAGGTAGACCGACGTGCCCTGCCCGATCCTGAATCGGTGCAGGAAAATAACGGCCAGGCGGTCGTCGCTCCACGCACTCCCCTTGAAGCCTCAATTCTGGAACTGTGGCAGGCGGTGCTGCAAATACCTCAAAGCAGCGTGACCGATGATTTTTTTGCCTGCGGAGGACACAGTCTCAAGGCCATGCAATTGCTTTCCCGCATCCACCGTGAATTGGCGGTTAAAGTGCCGATGCGAGCATTCTTCGATGATGCCAGAGTGGAGGGACTCGCGCGCATCGTGGCGGCGGGCCAAGACTCATCATCAGCCTCGGGCCTGAGCGGCATTCCGACCGCCACTCCGGCACCTCACTATCCGCTGTCCTTCGCCCAGCAACGCCTCTGGTTGCTGCATCAACTTGGCGGCGAGTCCGCCTACAACATGCCCGAGGCCTACCGAGTTTCCGGCCATCTGGATCCGGCAGCCTTGGCCAAGGCGATTACCGGCGTCGTCGCCCGTCATGAAGCCCTGCGCACGGCATTTAACGAGTTCGGCGGCGACCCCGTTCAGACCATCCTCACCGATGTGGACTATCAGATGGTGAGCATCGATCTCTCCGCTCAACCCGATGCGGAGGACCGCGCGCGCGAAATGGCAGACACGGAAGCAGCGAAACCATTCGACCTGCGCTCTCCGCCCCTGCTCCGCACCGTTTTGATCAAGCTCGCTCCGGATCGCTGGATCTATCTGCAAACCATCCATCACATCGTGGGGGATGGTTGGTCAGGCAACGTGCTTTATCGGGAGATTTTTGCCCTTTACGAGGCTGCATCAACCGGTGCCTCGGATCCCCTTCCGCCCTTGCGGTTGCACTACAAGGATTTTGCCGCCTGGCAAAAGAACCGGGGCTGGACGGCTGAGGAATCGTATTGGCGCAGTGCGCTGCAGGGCGCGCCATCGGCCCTGAGGCTTCCCTACGATTTCACGCCAAAAGGAGATCGCGATTTTCGCGGGGACCATTTGGTGAAGCCATTGAGTCCGAAAGCCGTGGCCGCCCTCAGGGCGGTGGCTCAAAATCGTCGTACCACCGTGGCCAACGCGCTGCTCGCAGTTTTCGATCTCCTGCTCTTCCAAATCACCAAACAGGACGATTTCTGTATCGGTATGAGTATCGCCAACCGGAATCATCCGGATCTCGAAAATTTGATCGGGTTTTTCGTTAACTTGTTACCGGTCAGGGTTCGTCTCGATGACAGCATGGATTTTGAAACGCTCCTCGATCAGGTGGTTTCCGCCGCCGACGCTGCGGTTGAACACCAAGACTACCCCTTCGACCTCATGGTCCAACAGCTCAACCCCGATCGGGCCGCCAATCGCCAACCACTACTCAATATCGTCTACGCCTTTCAGAATTTCTCCGATGTTCACATTGATATCGGGGCAACCGCTCCCGGGGAAGCCGCTGCCAACAGTCCGAAGATTACCCCGTTTGAACATACCTTCCATACCTCCAAATTCGATCTCACTCTTTTTGCCGAAGATGATGGTCGTGACATCAGCCTGACCTTGGAATACGACACCGGACTGTTTAAGGTCGCCACTATCCAACGTTACCTCGATCTCTTGGATCGCTTTGCCTGCATGATTTCTCCTCCCGCATGAAAATCGGTGATTTTAATCTGCTCGACGATGAGCAACCCAGTGCCGATCTGGCCAACTTGATCGCGGGCTTCAACGCCAATCAAACCGCCTATCCGTGCGACCGCACGGTGCACGCGGAATTCCAACGCCAAGCAGAAGCTACGCCTGACGCGCTAGCCATTGTTGGACCCGAAGGTTCCCGTAGCTATGCGGAAGTAGCTGCTCGAGCTCATCGCATCGCCCATCTGCTGGTGACTAACGGCCTAGAACGCGAGGGTCTGGTCGGGGTCATGGTCGATCAGGCATATGATGTGGCGACGGCATTGCTGGGGATCCTCGAAGCCGGGGGAGCCTATCTCCCACTCGACGCGAACATGCCATCCGCCCGCTCCGTGCTGATGCTACGGGAAACGCGCGCGCGCTGTCTGATTGGAAGTCGGCGCCATATTCGAACCCTCAATCGCCTGCATTGGGAGTGTTCTGATTTGAGCCTATTACTTTGCCCGGACAGTGAAAACGTCGCCGTCGAATCCGAGGGAATCGGCGAGTTCATGCGGGAAGAAATTTGGGACATGGTGGGTGAGCAAACGGAAGACGATATCTCAGGTGGTGGTTGGCGCAGTAGCTTCACCGGCGAACTACTGAGCCGTAAGGTGATGGACGAATATGGTGAAAATATTCGCCGCAAACTCGGTCCGATGTTGCAGCCCACCGACCGAGTCCTGGAGATCGGATGTGCCTCCGGCATCAGCATGTTCCGACTGGCCCCGTTGGTCGGGCACTATCATGGGACCGACCTTTCCGCCCAGATTCTGAGCTGGACGGAACAAGAACGCCAGCGCCTCGGCCTGACCAATATCACCCTGCAACACCTGCCTGCTCACAAACTCCGGCAGGCTCCCGAGCCACCCTACGATGTTGTGATCATCAATAGCGTGCTGCAGTGCTTTAGTGGCCTTAACTATTTGCGTGACGTGTTGCGTCAGGCGATCGATCAGCTCGGCGCCCAAGGCACATTATTTTTGGGTAATGTCTGGGATCAGGACCAAAAAGATGTTTTCGAAGCGGAGCTGCGCGCCTACCAACACGCTCACCCCAGCTCCGGAGTGCGTACCAAAACCGACCGTTCCGAGGACCTGTTCGTGTCCCGGGATTTCTGGTTGGATCTGCAATCTACTTGGCCAGAGATCGCATCGGTTGAGTTTTCCACCATGCTCGGCCACACGGAGAGTGAACTCTCTCGGTTTGGTTACGATACCGTGCTGCGCATTGATAAAAGCAAATCCGCCAAGCCCCCACGCCCCCCGCGAAAACTCCAACTCGATGCGAGAGCTCTGGCCGATCAACCGAGTACCCCCCTGGCCGAGCGTTCCCAATCCCGGGGACTTGCCTATGTCATCTATACTTCGGGCACCACGGGGCGACCGAAAGGCGTCCTGATCGAACACCGTTCGATCCTGCGCTTGGTCAAGGCCACCAACTACATTTCCCTTACATCCAACGACCGCATTTTGATGACCGGTGCCTTGGCCTTCGATGCCTCGACCTTCGAAATCTGGGGAGCGCTGCTCAACGGCGGCAGCCTGTGCCGACCGCCCGAGAAAACCGTACTCGATCCCGCAGCACTCAAACCCCTGCTCACCACTTACGGAATCACCACCGTTTGGCTCACCTCCAGTTTGTGCAACCAACTCGTTGATACGGCCCCGGCCCTTTTCACCGGACTACGCACTTTACTGGTGGGCGGAGAAAAGCTCTCGGCAATTCACATTAACCGAATCCGGGCGGCCCATCCCAATCTCACCGTGATCAACGGGTATGGCCCCACTGAGAATACCACCTTCACCTGCTGTCATCGCATCACGAGCGACTACCCGGACAATATTCCGATTGGTCGACCGATTGCCAACACCTCGGTCTACATTCTCGACGGCCATCACGCGTTGGTCCCCTCGGGGGTGGCCGGGGAGATTTGCACCGGAGGCGATGGACTGGCGCGGGGCTATTTGAGCGACGACGCTCTAACGGCGGAAAAATTCTTTCGGCAAACCGTGAGTGCGGGCATGGAAATCAGGCTCTACCGCTCCGGAGACCTCGGTCGTTGGCGGGACGATGGAACGATCGAATACCTCGGTCGCAAAGACCAGCAGGTCAAGATTCGCGGCTTTCGCATTGAACCCGGCGAGATCGAAGTACGATTACGGGACCACCCTAACGTAGCGGATGCGGTGGTCTTGGCCCAGGATCTCGGCGACAGCTCCCTCACGTTGGTGGCCTACACCACCGGCAACGCGGAGGCCGACAGTCTGCGACAGCATCTGACCACGGAACTGCCGGAGTTCATGGTGCCTACTCATTTCATCGCGCTGAATGTCCTGCCATTTACCGCCAATGGCAAAGTGGATCGAGCGGCGCTCCCTCCTCCCGCAATTGCCGATTCCCGCGGCGGAGGGATTGAACGCATAGCGCCCGATTCCGAGACCGAACGCACTATCCTCACGCTGTGGCAAGATGTGCTTGAGTTACCCCACTTGGGGGTCACCGACAACTTTTTCTCGGTCGGAGGGCATAGCCTCAAAGTCACCAAGCTGGCCGCCCGACTGCGCGACACGTTCGAGGTGCCCCTACCTCTCACCGCCCTATTCAAAGCCACGACAGTGCGGGCCCAGGCCGAACTATTGGTCAATGCCGCTCGATTCGGATATGACGGTATTGATGAGACTATGGTCCTGCTCAATCCATCCGATGCCCCGGACCGGCCCAACCTCTTTTTGCTCCCCCCGGGAACGGGTGACGCTTTGGGTTATCTGCAACTGGCCCAAGCCCTTCCACACTACGCCGTCCACGGCTTAAATTTTCTCCCGGCCAACGATCGTCTCACGACCTACGCGGAACTGATCACCGCCGCCGCCCCGTCGGGTTCGCTGGTGCTGGGCGGCTATTCCGCCGGCGGAAATCTCGCCTACCACCTCGCAGCTATACTGGAGCACCAGGGCCGCACCGTTGGGGCCGTGGTGATGTTCGATTCCGCCCAAGTGGTGCGACCGATCGAGTTTCCACCCGGGGAATGCGCCAACGTTACCCGAGCGTTCCTCGATCACGAGAGTATGAAACCCTACGTTTCCACCCCCCTTCTGCGCGAAAAAGCGGCGCGCGTCATCGCCGCTTATTACCAGCATATGAGTCAAACCCTCGATACCCATCAGATTGCGGCTGATATTCATGGAATCGTCTGCCGCGACTCCCGTGATTTCCGTGATCCTGCGGGGGAAGTGCTCACCCGCACCCATGGCTGGCGGGAAGTGACTCGCGGCAATTATCATATTCACGTTGCTCGTGGCTCCCATAACGAACTGTTGTACCCTCCCCAGTTGGAAACCAACGCGCATAAGCTGCGTGACATTTTGGCTGGAATTACTTGGTAGTCCCTTCTGCCATCCATCGACGAATTCGGTAAACCTTAATCATATGAATATTTTTCAACGGCGCGAATCTGAAATCCGCTCCTACTGTCGCTCCTTTCCCACCGTATTTGAACGAGCCGAGGGAGCCCGCCTTTTTGACCGCGAAGGCCGGCCCTACATCGACTTCTTTGCCGGAGCAGGGGCGCTAAACTACGGGCATAACCCGCCCGAAATGACTGCCGCCCTGATCGCGTACCTGCAGGAGGGAGGAGTTTTGCACAGCTTGGACATGGCCACGGTGGCCAAACAAAGATTTTTGGAGAGTTTCGAATCCATCGTGCTGGAACCACGGGCCATGGACTACAAAGTCCAATTTACGGCCCCGACCGGCGCCAACGCCATTGAGGCGGCCCTGAAACTAGCCCGCCGAGTGACGGGCCGCCGCAACGTGATCGCATTCACCAACGGTTACCATGGTTTGAGTGCCGGCGCGATGGCGATCACCGCCAATCGCCACTTCCGGCATGAGTCCTGGATTCAAAGACTGGATGTGGCCTTCATGCCATTCGACGGCTACTTGGGACCGGACGTCGATACGCTGGCCTACTTAACCAAAGTTTTGGAGGACCAATCAAGTGGCGTGGATTTGCCTGCCGCGATCGTGCTCGAAACCGTGCAAGCCGAAGGCGGCGTCAACATTGCTCGCGATACTTGGCTCCAAGGTATCGCGGGACTTTGCCAAGCGCATGGCATTCTCTTGATCGTTGATGACATTCAGGTCGGATGCGGCCGGACCGGAACTTTCTTCAGTTTTGAGCGCGCCGGAATCAAACCTGATATGATCGCCCTTTCAAAATCGATCAGCGGGGTGGGGCTGCCCATGTCGGTGCTGCTCATTCGCCCCGAATGTGATCAATGGAAACCCGGTGAACACACCGGAACTTTCCGCGGTAACAATCTTGCTTTTGTCGCGGCGGACCGTGCATTGCAGCGCTGGCAAAACGATGACTTCTCTCAGGAAGTCAGCCGCAAAGGCGAACTGCTCGGGCAACATCTCCAGGACCTGGAAAATGAATTCCCGGAAATGGCCACAACCAACCGGGGAATCGGCATGATTCACGGATTTGAATTCAAAGACTCAATCCAGTGCAAACAGGTCGCGCAGGAAGCCTTCCAACAGGGACTGATTATTGAAACCTGCGGATCCGAGAGTAACGTGCTCAAGCTTCTGCCGCCGCTGACCATTGACGGTGAAACCCTCGGCGAGGGCATGACGATCTTACGGAAGTGTCTTCGGATCACCGCGGAGAAATGCCAGACCTTGGCCCCTAACTAAACCGGTCACAAATCGGCTTGGAGGCAGCAGCTAACCCGCTTCGATGGCGGCGACCACCGCATTCGTATTGCCCAGAAACTGCACCAACTCCGCCAAGGCGGTATCCATATCCCGCGCGGCGGACCCATCCCAAACCAGATCGATGGTGGTCGCTATCTCTCCGCCGAGATCGCAGCCGAGATAACGCTTTCCAGCCGGTACTAATCGGCGGGACGCTTGGGCGGAATCTTGCGACCAAGTCCACACTTCAAAATCTTTCGCCTTGGCAGTCCACGTCACAATCTGCGCTTGCTGCAATTGATACAGCGGACCCAATTCCAAAAGGGCCGTCTCAATGGGAGTCGCATGCTCGATGAGAAGGGACTCAAACTCCGAGGCCACCGCCAAGGCTTGCGCTGCCTTTTCGATGCCATTGGGTCCAGCCATAGAGCCAAACCACAGCCATCCTTGTTGGTCATCTCCCCCAAGACCATGCCAACGAGAGCCTTCTACTTTGTCAAAAAGCCGGCTAACGACCCGTTTACCAGCCACCACTCGATCAAGATCAGGCATGGCTAGGCTCTGAAACTCTTCGACCAAAACATCACTGGTCCGGAACATTTCGTTCTCGATCAGGGAGCGTTGAAATTTGCGGCGATTCTCGTCGGTTAGGCTGTCGACCACGGAGAAGGTCTCGCTGAGGTCCTGCAACTCCATCACATGCATTCCCGGCGGCGGCAAATAATCACCGCCGCCGACCCTTTCAGCTGAGCTGATCAGTCGCTTGATATCCCCCATCACCAATCGGGAAAAGAGGAGCGCAATCAAAACGCCAAGAATGAGGATGATCACCATGAGTTCGAGCACGCCGGTCTTCTGATTATTCCATTCGTCCAACCAGCCAATCGCCTCCAACCAGCCCACTGCTTCGAGTTCACACTCGACCCAGCCAAGACGACTTCCACCTTCTGCCCAAACCACGGCCCCTCCCCGCACAACGCCATTGGGGTGGGAATTGGAACCGAGTCGACCAATCGAAAACGCGTTGGCCGCCGTGGCCTGCTTAAAGTCCAGCGTTGGTCTAGGCCCATCGGCCGACATCGCTTCCGCTTGCGGAATTGGCCATTGATGGATCATTTTCCCCTCCGCATCCCATATCCAAATTCCCTTCAGGAACTCCCAGCGTTCAAGATCCTCCTCGGCTTCAAGTAAACGGAGTTGCGCAGCGGGGTGCTTGGTTGGCCAACCGTCCCCCGCTAGGTATTCAGCGATACTCACCGCCATACCTCGGGCTTGCTCCTCCGGGCCTTTGCGCCAATCGAATGACTTGAGCAGCAACGAGGCTGCAGCTCCCGCCAAGCCGATCATGAGAAACAGCGGCACCACACCTAACAAAGCCTGCGTCTGAAATTTCATAAAAAGCCTCGCTCCTCCTTGACTTGATCCGCACTTGAAAGGAGAGAGAGCAACAGCGTTGGGCACTCATTGATTAACGTAAAAAAGTGTCCACGGGTGAAGGTCAGGCATCTGGCGCCCGCCGCACCCGCCCTAATTTCACCGGGCCCCTCAGCCCCCGCCAACAAGGACTCAATCCCCAGTAAGCCCGGCAGTTCTTGATCATTTAATTGCCACGAACCCTCCAGCTTGATCAGCAAACGATGAAAGGGCTCTCCCGGACCCAACACCAAAGCCCCAGCTGCGAAGCGAAGTTCCACGGCTACGGTCGCTGCAATTTCCAACTCGCTGTCCGTGAGGCTGTCAAACGGCGGCGTCTGCTGGAGGGCAAACATGATTTCCACCGGACTCATAACGGAGCGGCCTCCTGCAGTTCATAGTGAGACAATACCAAAACGGGCCCGCTATCAGACCAGCCGACGGTGAACCGTTCTGCGTCCCGCGAGACCGGCAACGGATCCGCGGGATTTTTCACCCACCCCATCGCAGTCCGTTTCTGTAAATCCAAGGCAAGCACCGCTCGTAAATGGTCGGGCCACCGCCCGGGCGAGTCGGTGGGGGCGATGAGAGAGCCGAACCGAGTACGGACCTGCCCCGCGACCCCACCCAATCGTACCAGTGATTTCTGCGACTGCTCACCTGACACCGTTTCTTCCCACCATATCAGTCGACGATCACCTTTTAGTGCAATCGCCCCACCCACCCCAGCCGTGTAGTGCTCCACCACGACGGCAAGGTCGTCCTCAAAAACGCACGGAGGCGACAAGGAGTCGACAAACACCCGCTGAACCTCGGCTCGGTCCCGCCGTCGGAGCAATAAATTCACTTCGTCTGTCAAATTTTCAACCGATCTCTCCATCATCGCACTCGCTTCGTTAAACACCTTGGTTAAAGCGTCCACTTCCCGCGATCCGGAGACCGTCAGCGATTGGAAATCGCCCGCGGCCACATCGAGGGCGCCTGATTTTAGATTCTCAATCGGACGTTGCAGCCAGCGCGATATAATCAAGGACCAACCCGAAGCGATGACCAGGGTGAAACCGCCGATTAAGAAAACCGCCAGTAAAGAACGTCTTAAACTGAGCTCGATCAGACTCGCGTTGAAATCTGTCCCCGTCATCGCGACTACTTGATCTTCTTCGTCGAAGATCGGCGCGAAAGCCGATTTCAACCAACCCCATTGATCCCACTGTTGGAGATCGGTGAAATGAAGTGAACCCTCCGCCTTGAGTCGGGTGATGCCTTCCACCTCCGCGGCCGGTAACACGTCGGTTGAAAGTAATGGTGAATAGGTGCCACTTTCCAGCGTATCCGCCACATAACGAATGCGGTCCGGTGGTTCGACGACCTGAGTGTAAAGATAGGTTAGCCCTAAACGGGCGTGAATACGGATCAGAGGCGCCATCAAGCGCCGATACTCATCCGAATCCTCACGGCCATAAGCGGCCACAAAAGAATCGGGGACTTCCGTGTTCGCCGCCAAATCGACCACCCACAATTTCTCCTGAGCTGCCACCCAACGTTCGCGGGTAACATCATACCCCAATTCCTGCGGCAGATCGATCTCCCCGGTCCATGGCACCCTCTTGATTTCTCCGTCCTCAATATTCTGCCAGACCAACTCGTCGTCAGGCGCATTGATCCAAAGGAGCGCGTCACCCGCCGGATTCGTTCCGACGAGACGGGGGGGATCATAAATTTCCGGAATCGGTAATCCCGGCGCATCCGTTCCCAGTCCAACCTGCCAAAGACGCACATCATTGGCTTTGATCCATACCCCGCCTTCACCCGCGCTAGCAATCTCATGCACTCCGTTGGGCGCATCGATCAACGTCTGGCTGCCACCCGTATTCGGGTTTACCCGCACCAGCTGACCACCCGCTTCGGTCAAACCCATCAAACTCCCGGTCGTGATATCAAAAGCTAGGTCTACTATCGCAGGGTTGAGCGTAATCCCAGCGGCCGGAAGACGACCATCCTCCGGCGAGAATTGCACCATTTTCGTAACGCCGTCGTAATCCGCCAAGGCGAAAAAGACATCTTCCCCGGGCACATAGGTTAGGGCCCGCACGTTCCTGTTTTCGGCCAACCATTGATGCTCCTCCACATCAATGAAAGCTGCCACAACCACGCTGGGAGACGTCAGCTGCCGATCAAAACGCTCCAGAATGATCCGGCGCAAATCGTCATAAAGGCCCCAGCCAATCCAAATCGCGATACCTGTCAAAGCCGGTAGCAATCCGAGTTGCAGCCACGTACGAATTTTGAACTGAAAGGTAGGTCGCTTCATGGTTGAGCCAGTTTCCAAATCATCAAATCAATCGCCAGTCGAGGTTGAGCTTGAAGACAGGAGCGCAAAGCACTGGCCGGCATCCACAGAATCCGGGCGCGGTCCCTCACCACCACTGAGCGTCTCTGATCTAGGCGCCCTTCGCCCAAGGACTCCCGGCCAAAATTCGCCGGCGATGGCAGTGAAACCGTTTCCTTGGTATTCGCTTCCTCGAAGCTCCCTTCCAAGGCCACGCCAAAGCGATCCATTTTACGCCCTAAATTCACCACCACTTCTCCCTTCTCGTGCCAACGCTCCTCCAGTTGTTCGGCCACCGCCTCAAGAGAGCGTACCCCCCAGTTGCGAAAGAACACGTGCTGTACCAATTCGAACACTTGCTCCACCACCGTGGATTCATTCGGCAGGCTGGGGTCCGACCGCCGCATCAGGGATCGGGCGGTCATTCGCACCATCGGATGGGGCTGGGCGACCAGCGAACTTAAGCAGATTTCCTGAACCCGTTCCGGATCAGCCTCAACCTTTGCTTGCAGTGCTGCGGAGGCTTCCATCGCAAACGCGGACCCCAATGATTGCTCGACAATAGCTTCGACTGAAATGTCCGGGGCGACCCCGAGCTTCAACCCCATCGCCAAAATTTCCTGGTCTGGTCGTTCATCCAAGATCGGCAACAACCGGTCGAACAACTGGCGACCGCAGGCCTGTTCGAGGCTTTCCAAGGCATAACCGCGCCCCCGACCGGTCTCCGCCCGCAAAGCCGCCAAGACCGATTCATAGCCGGACAACCGGCCAATCACACTCAGCAACTCCAACACAAGTTCGAGCATCAACCGCGGCAGATCTTGGTAAACCAACCCCAACGCTTTGGTGCCCGGTCCACGATCGGCATTGAGCTTCAGCACGTGACGGTAGGCGACCACCACATAGGCCCGTCGCACAATGTCATCAATCAGTTCAGGCACCATCTGCTCCAGCTGCGAAAACGCCACGCGGGCCAAGGCCTTCGCCGCAATCGAACGGGAGTCCAGAGGATAATGGGTTCCGCGCAAGACTTTGACCGCAGCTGGAACGCCCCGTGGCCCAAAACTGGTCAACATATGCTCCAAGCTCCGCCGTTCATGCGGCTCCGTGTCACTCGTCAAGCGGAGCAGGGGTTCAATGATGGCAGAGTCTCCGATGCTCTTGACCGCTTCGATCACCAAGAGTCGCTCTTCCAGTCGCTTGTTTCCCGCCATCAGGCGCAGCAGATCTCGCTGCACCCCCGAAGTATCCGGCCCCATGAGCGGTTGTAGGGCGTGGAGTGCCCGCAGTCGTAAAACCGGATCCGGGCTACGCAGGTTCGGCAGCAATCGGGGGATGAATCGAATTTCTCCGATCATACTCAGCGCATGCCATCCGGACTCCGCTTCATTCGTATCTCCTTCCAACAAGTCATCAATCACCCGGAGCGCGGTCTGCGCATCAACGACTCGACCGCTTTCCCATAATACCACTGCGCCCGCCGCTCGATCCCGCGGGTTACTTGAACGCACCCGAGCCCGACCGATCTCGACCGGTACCAACCGCTGTTGGCCGAAATACTCCAGGACCAGTGGGTCGCAGTTCGCTCCGTTCTCTTCCGCCCATGTCAAACAACGGTCAATCACCTTGGGGTTATCGGTGAGCAAAATCCGGCCGAGCAACTCACCCGCGTCATCGTGGATGGCGGGAGTCATGCGCGGATAGAAATCCAATAAACGCACCAACGTGTCGACGGGATCGAGCTGCCACAGCCTCTCCATCGCGGCCAACCGCTCTCGCTCATGGGCCGTGGGGGCGTCCGCCCTTTCCTGCAAGAACACCAAATCCGACTTCCGGACAAAGGATCGGATACGTTCCGTGCGGCTGAAATCCAACCAACTGCGACGCACGTTGAGCGTCATGGACTTAACGAATTCCACCCGTAAGACCAGCACCAGAATCAAACAGATGAACGAAACCCCAAAGCCAACTCCCGACAGGCCCGCATCGGAAAATACATGCTGCGCGCCCAACAGAAAGATGCCCGCACTGGCCGTGGCGACGGGGTCGCAGATCCCCTCAATAAACGTTCTGGTCGCCTCCTTACCCTGCTCGGGCAGCACATTGAACAATAAATTCTGATTATTGTATTCGATCGAAGTCATCACTCCTTGAAAAGCGACGAAGCCAAACAGGGCCGCCGCGAACCCCCCATTTAGCAACAAAACACCGAATACGGCGAGAAACACCACCGGCTGGATGATCGCCACGTTGCGTACCCCGAACCAACGCACCATCACCCGAAACAAAAACAGGGTAACCACCAAGTTGACGACATTCACCCCAGCATAAAGCTGGCCAAACAGACCCGCCAACGCTTTCTCTTCCGGATAGTGCTCTTCAAAAATAGTGTAGTAGCGAAATTCACATAGGGTGGCCGCCACTGACACCGTGAAAATCACCAGCGTCAGGACCGTGACATAACGCGAACCCAGCACCGTTTTCAGCGTATCTTTGAGACTAACGTCCTCATCGGTCTGTTCGCCGCCATCATCACCCACAATTCGGGGCACATTGCGCACGATCCACCACACGATCGGCAGGGCCATTAAAACAGTCGTGGCCCAAACGCCAAACAGCCACGCCACACCCATGACTTCACTCAGACTCGAGACCAAAAACCCTCCCCCAATCGCGCCCACCGCAGCCCCTCCGGCAATCAGACCGAATAATCGTTTCGCTTCACTCAGGTCAAAAAAACCATCGATGAAGTTCCACAACAAAGAATACAGCGCGATATACCACAGCGAGCTGTAAAACATCGCGATGTAATAGATCGAATCCGACGGATCTTCGGTGCGCAGCAGGTAGGAGAATCCAAATCCACCCACCACCAAAACTCCGATGGTCGCTACAAACAACCGGTCGATTCCCCATCGATTGAGGATCCGAGTATAGGCACTGATGTAGGCCAACATCAGCAGCGGCATGCAGGCGTAAATGACGGGTAATTGGTCAGCCCCTATATTCGATATAAAGAGGGAATCCGCCGCACTGACCCCAATCGCCAAACCTCCCTGCAATACCGCCCCCAACAGCATAAAAGGAACCACCCGCCATGGATCGCCGGATTTGTAGCGATATTTATTGCTCATGGCGTATATTTCACGCTCGACCGGCAGGATTGTTTTGCCCTTGGCAACACTGATTCATCACCGACCGACTCTCTTTCCGCTCACTCCGGCAAGGCGAGCATAAGTTTGAGTATAACGGCCGAGCTCAAGCGGATGTCCCAATTTCTCCTCCCCCCCACAAGCCCTTCTCGCGCCGCCACCCAGAATCGAATTTTTTGCGTTGCTCAAAGCAACCGCGCCGACATTCGTCGACGCTATGCAATTTCGCCCCCTCCTTCTGGTTTACCTCATCTGCATCGGTGCTTCCGTTTCCGCCTCCACGATTCGGCTCAAAAATGGCACAATTTTAAAGGGTGAAGTTCTCCAAGACAACGGAAGCCAAGTTACGATCAAGGCCGACCTTATCGGCGAAATCACCATCGCCCGATCCGACATCGATAACACCAGTCGCGAGACTCAATCCGCGGAGGATGATTCCGCTCATGCCGCCAAGAGTGCGGCGATGGAACAGGTCACCGCTCCGGACCCCGTTACAGTGGCCCGAGCGGAGACGGCCAAGGACCCCGATAAACCCTATGTTAAAAGGTCTCTTTCGTTTAACGGCAATTACAGCACGGCCAATTTCAAGCAGGGGGCATTAGGCACCGTCCCTCCGGGATTTCCCGATACCGGTGCTGGATTGGGGCTTCAGGGAGTCACGTATAATTATGGGGTTTCCGGCCTCTATATCCGGGCCACTAAAAACTCGGTGATCGAAGCGCGCGCTAATTATAATCAGGCCGAGTATGAACCGGCGGGGACAGTCGTAGACGCCTACGGTGCCGAGGCCAGCTACCTGAACATTCTTAAGAATCCCAATCGCTACTATTTCGGCAGCATCAGCTACAATGTGGATGAGATCGCTCTGATTGATCACGAGCTCGAAACGCTTTTCGGCTATGGTTTCAAACTCATCGACAAACCCGGGATCATGCTTGATTTCGGGCCTGGTATCGCTCTGTCAGAATCCGAAAAAGGCACTGCCTACGACGGCGATTGGATCGTTTCCGGAGGTTTCTTTGAGCGTTTCGAATATCACTTCAATGAGCGCGTATCCATTGAACAACGTCTCAAATACCGGATCGGGTTTGAAGAAACCGAAGTTTGGAAGGCTGATGCTGAGATAAAACTGCGCGCGGCGCTTTCAAAGTCGATCGCGTTCACCATTACCGGGAATTACATTTACGATAACACCTTGGGACCGATCCCCTCCACGATTCTAGATTCCCTGCCCCCCTTCTATGGTATATATAGCCCTGCCGAAAAGGGCCGTCTCACCATCCAGTCGGGAATTGAGTGGGATTTCTAGACCGCTCCTACTCGGAGAAAATGGCCTGAATCAGTTGGTTTGCCTCAGCGCGGCCGGACATGATCGCTATTGGGCTTCTTCTGGACCGAATTTTCCTAAGACGCATTGGACCGGACCGTCTATTTAAGCCATTCCTGCGGACGCTTTGGCTTCTCGATGAGGCCCCAAATCGTCGCCCGGAACAAAAAGAAAACTAAGAGCGCTTGACTTGCCTCAATCCAATTCTACGGTCTCGCCTCTTTCCCTTTCAGGGGTGGTAGCTCAGTTGGTTAGAGCGTCTGCCTGTCACGCAGAAGGCCGCGGGTTCGAGTCCCGTCCATCCCGCCATTTTAAGCCTCCGGTAAATCCCGGAGGCTTTTTTGGGCCCCGAATGGGGCGATGATACGAAGACTGACAAAAAGATCAGAACCTCCCAGCGAGGACTTGGCGCCACATTTCAACTTCCTGGGATGAACCCAGAATTTCAATTTGTTCGGCGATCTCTACTGCGGTGGGTTCGACCACATCATGCTTGGGGTCACCCGGGAGTTCAGGCCGCACCCGGCAGGCCAAAGCCCAGCAAGCCCAAGCCCGCCATCGTCGTAATTCTTCGCGCGGAGGATTCATGCGATCCGCGTAATGCTGAAAATGTACCCGAGGATTCCCACAAAACAGGTCTCGCGGCACTTCCCGCATGATCCACGCCATCGCAGCGTAAGGCATCGGCCAGGAACTCAGAACGGCGTCAGGCTCTCCCAGATCCGCTCCCATCGCCCGATCGAGACACAATAACGCCCGGGCCGGCAGTTGCCGGTGCCATAACGCATGCCCATACTCCAGACAGGTTCCGTAGAAACCCGCCCCTCTGGTATCCCCATGCCGCTGATAGACGCGCCAATCCATCCCGGCGCGGGGCGTTGGCAAATGAGGACAAACGGGCAAAGACATCGGCCTGAGCAGAAGCCCTGATCAAGCCACGTCAAACCTCCCCCACCGAAAGAAGGCTTGGCGGGCCGGGTTTGATGCCCAAGAACCGCGCCGTGTCCTCCCCTTCCGAAAATCGTGCCGCTGCTGTCGATATCACCGGTAGGCAACGGGTGTCACTGTGGCTGTTGGGAAATATGCTCAAGCTCTGGGGACGCACGATCCGCATTAAAACATCTCCGGAATCGCGCGCGGTGCTCGGTCGTCGGGACGTTCCGGCTGCCCTCGCCATGTGGCACAACCGATTATTTATGGGGGTTGAACTCATCCGTAGGTTTCGGAGCAACGGATCTCTTCATTGTATCATCAGCGCGAGCAAGGACGGCGCTTGGTTGGCGGGGTTTCTGGCTATGGCCGGGATCAAGGCGATTCGCGGCTCCAATCACTGGGGGGCGCGTGAGGCCGCCAACGCGATGATCAAAGTCGCGAAAGAAGGCGGTGACCTCGGGATCACCCCGGACGGCCCGCGCGGCCCGATTTACGAATTTAAACCGGGTGGATTGATCGTCGCTCGACGGGCCAAGATCCCTATTATTCTAATCGGTTTCGAATTCTCCCGCGTCAAACAGCTCCGGAGTTGGGATCGATTCATTATTCCTCTGCCATTTTCATCTGTGACACTCAACGCGCGCCAGGTTTTGCCCGAAGATCTGCCGAAAGATCGCACGACTGCACTTGCCGAACTTTCGACCATCATGGCGGAACTCAATGGCGATCGTCATTGAGACCTGGGCAAAAAAAACGCCCCGCGAACGGGACGTTGAAGTTTTGGACTGATTGACTGCGCTTAGAAGCTCGGGGCCAATACGACTTCGCTACCGGGATCGACAACGTAGTCTTCACCGACATTCCAACTGATGTCATTCACGAGGAATTTGAAGATCATCTGGGCCTTCGCGCTCGGCACTGTGATGCTCCACGTGTCGGTTCCGATGCTGTTCAGAGGCACGCCTGAGTCCCAGGATAGGCCAGGGCCCTCACCGCGGATGTAAAGCGTGTTACCGAAGGCGATGTCGATTTTGGCGGTGATCACCGTCTTCTTCGCAACCGTCTTCTTTTTGACCGCTTTCTTCTTGGCTAAGGCCTTCTTGGCCGGAGCTGCTTTTTTGGTGACAGCAACGACTTTCTTCACCGCCGCCTTCTTAACTGGAGCCGATTTTTCAGTAGCCACCTTCTTCAGGATTGGCTTTTTGGCGGCCGTCTTTTTTACGGCTGGCTTCTTGGCGACTGGCTTTTTCACGGCCGGCTTCTTGGCTGCTACTTTCTTAACCTTCTTGACTGTTTTCTTAACAGGCGCCGCAGCCTTAGCTGAGACGGATTTCTTTTTCGCTGGAGCGGCCGGTTTTTTCGCGGCCGCCGCCTTTTTAACTGCTGCCTTTTTAGGGGCGGCAGTCTTTTTAACCCGTGGGGCGGCGGACGATTTGGACTTAGTGCTCTTGCTCATAGTAGTTGATATAGTGAATCGGTTTTCGACTCAGACCTGCTTTGGGTCAGGAATTGCAAGGTCTGCAACAGCAAAAGGGAGGCCAACTCGATTCAGGCGATGATTTTTCGATCATGTGACATACCGAGCAGTCGGTTGCGCAAAAAAATGAAGTTTACTCCGACGCCATAGCAGAGCAAACCTCCCCCATCCAAGATTGGACATGGGGCTGTAGCTCAGTTGATAGAGCGCTTCGTTCGCAATGAAGAGGTCAGGGGTTTGATTCCCCTCAGTTCCACCAGCCTTCGCCGCGCAAAGCGCGGTCGTTCCGCCCAGCGGAACGACTAAAGCTATGGCTGGCAGGCCAGCTATAGATTGCCGAAGGCTACCCGCCATTGCCTCGGCGACGGCGGGCGTTAACCGCTCATACTTCAAGTTATTCCCACACAACCACCTTCGCCATAGCCTTGACGACAACGGACGGAAATCGGTCGAACTTCAATTACTCGCTATGGAGGATCGGCGTGGTTTGGAAGGCAGGCGAAACCTCGACCCAAATTAACCAACACTCACCCTGCAGTGAGCTCTACGGCCCACCACCTCCTCCTGCCCCTACCCCCGCCTCAACGATCCGGGCGTGCAATCCAGCTTCTTACGACAAACCACATTGAGGTGTCGCGCATCCTGAAATCCACAGGCGTAGGCCACTTCGGCGATCGTCATCTTCGGCGTTTCCAATAGCAAAACCCGTGCACGGTCCAGCTGCTGCCGCTGAACTTCAGCGTAAACCGAGGTCTGCAACGCCGACCGAAAACGCACCTCGAGTGATCGCCGTGAGACACCCACTTCACGTGCAATGTCATCAACCGAAATCGGGTTGGCCAAGTGTTCCGTGATGTAGTCGAGCGCTTCGGCCACCACGCCATCGTTCACCGCCAATTTATCGGTTGAGCCTCGAGCTACGATCTTCAGCGGCGGCACCGTTCGCATCGCGAGGGGCTGCTCCGGCTCCGCCAATCGCGCCAGCATGCACTGCGCCGCATACTTGCCGATGCGGCGGCGGCTCAATTCGATACTCGAAAGCGCGATGGCCGAGAAGCCGAGTTGGATGTCGTCATTGTCCACCCCGAGCACCGCGACGTCATCGGGAAGTTTGATCTCGGTTTCTTCACACGCTTCCGCCACCGCCCGGGCCACCGCATCATTAAATCCGAAGACGGCCACCGGCTTGGGTAATTCAAGCAACCACTTCGCCAGCGTTGCGGTGGCCGAAGTCGACGGCGCGTCTCCCTCCGGCAGCTCCGGTAAGACGACTTCGCTCAGCGTATAACCCGCCTGCTTCAACTCGTGCCGAAAACCCCGCTGGCGTAGCCGTGAAGATCGGTGCCGCTCGACCCCGCAAAATCCAAAATTCTTAAACCCGCGCCGTTGGTAAAAAGCCGCCGCCATCTGTCCCACGCGCTCATCGTCATTAAAAACATTGTCCACTTGAGTGGCTTGAAACCTCCCCGAAACGTTCACCACGGGCAGACCGGACTCGAGCAACGACGCCTCGTCTCTGCGCGAAGACACCCGGGTGATCAGCCCATCTAGGTTCAATTTGCGCAGCGCCGGCACATTAAATTGATCGGGCCGCGCAATCTTCACGACCTGCACGTCCGGCGCATCCCGAAACCCGTCGGCCAATCCCTGCAATACGCCGTGCCAATGCTCGGTTTCAATCGAAAGCATTATACCGACGCGTCTCCGGGGAATTTCTGTCATTGGCAAAAGACAGCTCATCAATGCGTAAAATGTAAACGCTTATGCGTTATATTGCCTACGGAGTGCATCAACCCACTGGTAGTCTGATCGTCCACTATGAATTCCGGCTATCTCGATTCTCTTTTCTCTCTAACTGGCAAAGTTGCCGTCGTCATCGGCGGCACCGGCGAACTATGCGGCACCATGGCATTGGGTTTGGCCCAAGCCGGTGCAGAAGTCGTGCTGGTCGGCCGCAATGAAGCCAAGGCTGGCGCTCGTCTCGCCCAAATCGAAGCCGCCGGCGGCAAAGCTTGGTTTCACGCCGCCGACGCCACCAGCAAAGCCGAACTCACCGCCCTTCGCGATGCGGTGATCGCAAAATCCGGCCGCGTTGATATCTTAGTCAACGGTGCCGGCGTCAATTCGCCCACCCCGGTGCTTGAGATTCCGGAGGAGGAATTCGACAAGATCATGAACGCGAACCTCAAAGGGGTGTTGTTCGCTAGTCAGGTATTCGGCGAGACGATGCTCGGATCCGCCGATGGTGGGTCAATTATCAACATGGGTTCCGCCTCAGCCCGTCTCCCACTTTCCCGCGTATTCACTTACTCCGCATCGAAAGCCGCGGTGCACAACCTTTCCAAAAATATCGCCCGCGAGTGGGCCACGAAAGGCGTGCGCGTCAATCTCCTCGTCCCCGGTTTCTTTCCTGCCGAGCAGAACCGTAAAGTTCTCACCCCGGACCGCATCGAACAGATCATGGGCCACACGCCTATGAAACGATTCGGCAATTCCAACGAGTTAATTGGAGCCACCCTTTTCCTCGCGAGTTCAGCCGCTAGCAGTTTCGTCACCGGCACTGAAATCGAAGTCGATGGCGGCTTCGGCGCGATGACAATTTGACCCTCCGGGCTCGGTCCCGTCTCCACCACCATTGTCACGTAATACGTGACAAACCTGTCACCCTCTTTGGCCCGGCCCCTTACTGACATGAGCACATTCATTCACGACGACTTCTTGCTGCACTCGGATGCAGCGCAGCGCCTCTATCACGAGTTTGCCAAATCGGAAGCTCTCTTCGATTATCACAACCATCTGTCGCCGGCTGACATCGCGGAGAATCACACCTTCTCCGATCTCTCCGAGATGTGGTTGGGCGGAGATCACTACAAGTGGCGGGCTATGCGGGCCGACGGGGTAGCCGAAAAATACCTGACCGGTGACGCATCCCCTGAAGAAAAGTTCCAAGCGTGGGCAGCCACCGTTCCAAACACGCTACGCAATCCGCTTTATCACTGGACGCACCTCGAACTGAGTCGCTACTTCGGCATCGATCGTTTACTCAACCCATCCACCGCTCAATCGATCTGGGACGAAGCCAATGCCCAAATCCCGACCCAATCGGTGCATCAGATTTTGGATGCCCAAAATGTCGCTGTCGCCTGCACCACCGATGACCCCGCCGACTCACTCGACCTGCATGCCAAGATTGCCGCTTCTGATCTAAAAACGCGCGTCTATCCGACTTTCCGGCCCGACAAAGCCTACGCAATTCAAGACCCTGCTGCATTCAACGCCTACTGTGAAAAACTAGCGGAAACGGCCGGCATCGAAATCACCCGATTCGACGATCTTCTCACGGCCCTCGAAAAACGACACGGCGAATTTCACGCGATTGGTGGCCGCATATCTGACCACGGACTCACCTCGTTGGCGGCACACCCTTGCTCCCTCGCGGAAGCGCGCACCATCTTCCAAAAAGTCCGCGACGGTTCATCGCCCGACACCGATGAACAAATCGGTTTCAGTTCGCTCCTCCTGCTAGAGTTTGGTCGGTGGGACGCTCGCCGAGGATGGACCAAGCAGCTTCACCTTGGTGCCTCCCGCAACAACAACACCCGCATGTTCAATGAACTCGGTCCCGACAGCGGTTTCGACAGCATCAGCGATGCAAAGAATGGCGAGGGTCTGAGACGTTATTTATCTTCCCTCGCCGAAACCGAAGAATTGCCCAGGATGGTCGTCTACAACCTGAACCCTGTCGACAACTACGCCATCGCCACGATGCTCGGAAATTTCCAGGACGGCATCACGCCCGGGAAAATGCAGTTCGGCACCGGCTGGTGGTTCCTCGACCAAAAGGAAGCCATGGAATGGCAAATAAATGCACTCTCGAATCTCGGATTACTCAGTCGCTTCGTCGGTATGCTCACGGATTCGCGTAGCTTCATGTCATTCCCGCGTCATGAGTATTTCCGACGCATCTTGTGTAATCTTCTTGGCCGCGAAATGGAAAATGGCGAACTCCCCAACGACTTCGATCTCGTTGGCCCCATGGTCCGAAACATCTGTTTCGGTAATGCCCGCGACTATTTCGGTTTAGAGCTGGATCCGGCTTACGCCCAATAGCTCAAGGACGGCGCCAAAACCAGCCGACAAATCCCCACGCGATAAGCGACAAAATCGCGCCCCATCGCAGCCCGTTTTGACGAAACTGCAGGACAACTTCCTGCGCACCCGCGGGCACATCAATCGCCCGCAACCAGCCGTTGGCCTGCTCAACATGGGTCGACTGACCGTCAATCTCTGCGGTCCATCCCGGATACCAAGGCTCCGCAACTAAAAGCGTGCCGGCTGCGGGAGCCCGAACAGAAAGGGTGATCTGATCATTTTCATATTCGACTACATCCACTTCCCCCTGGTCCAAACGGAATCGGGCATCGAATTCCAAGGGCGCAACAAACCGCTCTTGCGACAAATCCCAGATCAAATCAAGCGAGAGCCCGCGGAATGCTGCAGACGGCGATCTTAGATCTACTCGTTTTTAATGCGTTAACCAATACGTAAGCATCCCCCATGTGTTCGGCCATTTTCAGAATTCGGAACATCCGCAACATCCGTAGAATGCGGACGATTATAAAGTGCCCCGAACCAGCGATGAGAAAGTCAATGAAGGTGGGAAGGATCGAGAGTAGATCAACTATCCCGAAGAAGCTGAAAATATACTTTTTATTCCTCCGAACCACCCAGATTCGAACGGCATATTCGACGGTGAAAAGAATCGTAAAGGCCCACTCAAATCCGTGAAGAAGCGTCGCATAATGCGCGGCAACGGATTCTACACTTTCCAACATCACCACCAGAACACTACCGGCGATCAGGAACAGTAACGTGATATCAAAGGTCCGCGCGGTGCCCGAATCTGAAAGAAAGATAATCCTCCAGATCTTCTCTCTCAAAGAGTCACCCTGATGTTCTTTTGCTCTTTCGGAGAGGCTTTCCATAATGCTGCCTCAGGGTCTTAGACCTCAAACGCCCTCCACGTCAAAAGCGGAAGCTAGGCAACCGGGCTCCCCCTTTTAAGTGATGTCGACCTAATCATTGATCAGGTCATTAGCCCATCCTCGGGCCATAATCCTTGATAAAACCCGGCAGCTCACTCCGACCATCCTCCAAACAGATCCTCCCAACAGTGCGAAATAGCAGTTTTATCTTCTGATCGCACGGCCAATTCAAAAGGCAACTCATCCGCCTGGGCGGTATCACCCACGAAAGCCGCGACCGCATTCAATGACGATGCCATGAGGGTGTAATCCAACCGACTCATATCATCGTCCGCCCGGTGATGAAAAAAACGTCCTGTCGCACAGTTCAAACGCATCAAGGTCAGTCCCGGAATCCCAGCGGCGTTGAAAGGGAAATGATCCGCATACGGCATGACTCCCTGTTCTCGACGGAAATACTGTCCTTCTTTTTTGAAACAGAGTGCCAGCTGAGTATCCAATTCCACCGATCCACTTCCCGACAGGGTATTCCAACCGAGTAATGATCCATAACTATCCAGATTGAATATCACCCCGCCTCGCTGGATCAATTCCTCACGGTGTCGACGCACATAGACGGCGCTTCCCACCGATAGCTGTTCCTCGGCCCCAAAAGATATCAAACGAATCGTGCGGCGGTGCTTTAACGGGGCCAAGGCGCGCGCGAGCTCCATGATGCCCGCTACCGCCGAGCCATTGTCATCGGCTCCCACTGAATCGGCCTGAGTATCATGGTGCGCACCAATAAAAACGATTCCCGCGGCAGGATCACTCCCGGGTAATTCGGCTACGACATTGGCAGACTGCGAGAGCCGCGGACCACCCACGACCCGGAAACGCGCTTTCGTTGCTCCCCGTTCTCGCCACTTCCAGGCATCGAGAAAAGCGATATTGAGTGAAGTCACGGCGCCACAATTTTTCGCGTAGTTCGGAAAAATCGCATCAGCCAAAACTGCGTTTCCCGGGAAACGATCATCAGCCATCAACAGCCCCATGGGTTTCGCTGCCATCAGTCTGCGGTAATTTTCCTGAGACTCAATATGACAGCCGAGGTGCAAAACAATATTACCAGCCATCAGCGGTGATAGATCCTCTCGCTGATACCCGGTCGGACCATCAAAAAAGACCAAGGGCGCTTCGACCCACTCGCCCTGGGTGCCCGGTGTATTCGCGAACAACGAACAGCCTGTAGCATGCCACGCGTTATCGTAGTAAACTTGTAATTCCTGCGACTGCACATCCCGGGCATTAATCGGGAACGCTTCCCGCCATGCCGATATACCCAAGGATTCAAATTCTCCGAGCACGTAATCGGCGGCAGCAGCCTCACCGGGCATACCCGCCAAACGCACTCCAATCGTCTCCGTCAAATGCCGCAAATGTTGAGTAAGCTTTCCGGGATCAATGGCCACCATGGAATGAAAGCGTGATCACCCAGTCCCCTGAGGCAGTAAAAATCAACCCATGGCTGCGATTGGAAACGGCCTAAGAAAGAAAATAGCGGTCAGCCACGGCGATGGCCTGACCTATGCCCTTAGCCGAACCAGATACAAAAACCCTCTGACCTTGAATATCGTTCATGCTATCAAGAAGCAGGTAACTGCCTTGGGTAGCAACCTATCGGGAAGCTCCTAAACGGGGTCAGTCCTGCGCCGCATTTACGATCTCCATCGCGGCGGCCGATTGAGCGGTGATCGTATCCCACTGACCGGCGTCGATCTGGGCCCCAGTCGCGAGCCAGGAGCCACCGACTGCGGCGACCGTAGGCACGGCAAGGTAGTCGGCGAGTTGGGCCGCTTTGATTCCACCGGTGGGCATGAACTTCACCCCGAGGTGACCATACGGAGCGGCCATCGCTTTGAGGTGAGTCACCCCACCCGCGCTCTCGGCCGGGAAGAACTTCAACATCCGGCAGTCCATGCTCAACGCCGTCTCGATATCGGAGGGCGTCATGACGCCCGGCGCGAATGGCAAGTCCACCTCCTGCGCGGCAGCGAGGATGGTGCGATTGGTTCCCGGAGCGACCGCGAAGGCCGCGCCCGCGGCTTTGACCTCACGGACCTGCTCCGGCGAAAGGACCGTGCCAGCGCCAACCAACATATCGGGCACTTCGGATGCTATTGCTTTGATCGCATCGAGGCCCGCAGCCGTGCGCAGAGTCAATTCAATGACTTTCACCCCACCGGCGAGAAGCGCATGGGCGAGCGGGACCGCATTGGCGGCATCATTGATGACAACCACCGGCACGACGCCAGCAGCACTAAGACGATTACGAGTTTCTTCAGCGAACATAGGAGGAGGAATTATCTAACCAAAATTAGCGGACGACGCGGGCGCCGCCGCCGCTGATCTGTTTTTCGACTTCTTTGCGGGTTGCCATGGAAGTGTCACCTGGAGTGGTCGAGGCGAACGCACCGTGAGCGGCGCCGTATTCGACAGCCTTCTTTGGATCGTTAAATTCCATAAATCCGAACTGCACGCCGGAAGCGAAGCTATCTCCACCGCCCACACGATCGAGGATCTCGAGCTCTGGATATTTGCGGCTCTCGTAGAATTCACCATCGTGCCAGAGAATCGCACTCCAGTCATTTTTGGTCGCGGTGATCACGCGGCGAAGGGTCGTGGCCGCAGCTTTAAAGTTCGGGAATTCAGCCACGGCGGTCTCGATCATGCGCTTGAACGCACCGGTCTCAATTTCGCTGATATTTTCATCCACGCCTTCGACTTCAAATCCGAGGGAAGCAGTGAAATCCTCTTCGTTGCCGATCATCACATCGACATACTTCGCGATCTCGCGGTTGACCTCTTGGCAACGAGCATGACCACCGATGCTCTTCCAAAGTGAGGGACGGTAGTTGAGATCGTAGGAGACGATTGTGCCGTATTTCTGAGCCGACTGCACGGCTTCGATCACAACGTCAGGAGTCGTCTCACCTAGCGCGGCATAGATACCACCGGTGTGAAACCAACGGACTCCGAGTTCCCCAAAAATGTGGTCCCAATCAACATCGCCAGGCTTGAGCTGCGAAGCGGCCGTGTTGCCACGATCTGGCACGCCGACCGCGCCACGGATACCAAAGCCGCGCTCCGTAAAGTTGACGCCATTACGCACATTGCGGCCAATGCCGTCATCTTCGCGCCATTGGATGAAGTCGGTCGCGACTCCGCCTTGCATGATGAAGTCTTCAACCAGATAGCCGACCTCGTTGTCGACAAATGCGGTCACCACGCCGGTATTGTAACCGAAACACTTTCTGAGCCCGCGCGAGGTATTGTATTCTCCGCCGCCCTCCCACGCTTTGAACGAACGAGTCGTGCGGATACGACCTTCACCCGGATCGAGACGGAGCATGACCTCGCCGAGCGAGACTTGGTCAAATTGGCATTCAGCTTTGGGACGTAATTCTAGTGACATGATATTAAGGAGATGAGTGTTTTATTTAAACTTCGACGGACTTGAGCGAAGCGATGGACCACGGGCTGCGGCCGACTTCGGTGGCGATTTCATTGAAGCCATCGACTTCGGCGGCACTGAATAAAAGTCCGCCATGTTCAGCGCTAAGCCGGGCCGCTTGGGCTTCAAATTGTCCTGGAAGGATACACGTCTCGTTACCGTGTCCGAGTAGATCCCCTACGACGGCTTTCACATTCTCGGACTGAGAGCGGCCTAGAGCGAAATCCCCACCTGACATCGCGTCGGGGTGCCAGACTTGAAAGAAGAAGCAACAGGTGTGCTTTTCCTCAGGCTGTTGAGTCCAACGGTTACGGAGCGTCGGCAAGGAGCCACCGATGTAAGCGCCAATGAGCTCATTGATGAGCGAAAGACCGTATCCTTTGTGGGCACCGAAGGGAATTAACGCCTTGGCTTTGTTGGGGTCAGTGGTCGGTTTGCCATCGGCGTCGACCGCTGCATTGGGTGGGAGCTCCAACCCTTCCCGTGCAAACTGCTGCACCCGTCCCATCGCGACCACGGAAGTCGCCCAATCGATCACAATCGGAAAACCGACGGCATCGGTCGTCGGCAAACCCCATGAATGTGGATTGGTGCCGAGTGTAGGAAACTTGCCGCCAAACGGCACCACTTCCGCCAATGCCGCGGTGCAATTAGTGTAGGCCACGTAACCGCGCTTGGCGGCTTCCATGACGTATCCCCCGCCCCACAGATAGTGAAATGCGTTATCCACGGAGACCATTCCTACGCCAAATTCGTCGGCCAACCGAATAGCCTCTTCCATCGCCGCATAAGCCGTGGCCTGGCCGAGTTTGCGATTGGCGTTCCAGACCTTGCTGGCGGCAAAGCGGGTCGGCTTCTCTTCAATCTCCACGTTCGGCACACAGCCTTGGGAGCCCGAACCAAACAGATGATCCAGATGCAACGCCTTCAACGCGTTATGCGTACGAATGCCGTGGCGAGAGGCCTCAGCACAAAGTTTCGCCCCACCGGTGGCCTCTTCGGCGCTAAAGCCGCGATGCTGGTAAGCCGCTTCGACCAGCGCGTTATGTTCGGATTCAGAAACTACGTAAAATGTATCGGACATGAGAAAATGGATTAAGCTAACTTACCGTTGAGGTAAGGAATATCGCGGTTCACCTGAGCGAGAGGCGCCTCGCCGGCCGCAACGTTGATCAGGTTCTGCACCGCCTTATTGGCCTGACGTTGCACACTCTCGGAGGTGCGCGAACCCACGTGGGGCGTCACCACCACATTCGGTAGACTCAACAGGGGGTGATCGGGCGGCGGTGGCTCTTCATCAAGCACATCGGTGCCGTAGCCTGCCACCTTGCCGGACTTAAGCGCGGTAACGATATCGGCGGTGTGCACGATCTCGCCGCGGGCGCAGTTGATGATTTGCACGCCGTCCTTCATCTTGGCGATGGTCTCGGTCCGCACGAGGTCGCGGGTCTCTGGGGTCAGATTTGTGTGCAGAGAAATGTAATCTGCCACGGCGAATATGTCGTCCATCGATTCGGCTCTCGTGACATTATGCGAATCAGCGAAGGCCTCATCCCAATAAACATCGTAGGCGATGATCTTCATGCCAAACGCGTGAGCCCGGATCGCGACTTCCTTACCGATTCGCCCGAGTCCCAAAATGCCGATGGTTTTGTCCCACAGCTCATGACCGGTTTTACGCTTCCATTCCCCGGCCCGCACCGCGTCGGCGTGAAACAAGAGATGTTTTTGCAAACAGAGAAGGAGGAGGAATACGTGTTCCGCCACGGTGGTGTGGTTTACACCCGGAGTAAAAAGGAGCGGGATTCCACGACGATTGCAGGAGTCCACATCGATCTTATCGACGCCAATGCCATATTTGGAAATCACCTTCAATCGCGGCTGAGCTTTCTCCAGCACCGCATCGGTGATCAGGTCATCGCCACAGATATAGGCGTCGATTTCGCCGACTGCCGCCAAGGTATCCGCTTCATTCAAAGGGCCGCGGGCGGTGATAATCTCCCAACCGGTGCCAGCCAGTAATTCGTGGTGGGATCCAAGGGTGTCTTGAAAGGACGTGGTGGTGACGAGAACTCGAGGCATGGTAAGATTAAAAGGGTTAAGCGCAGGAAGTACGGGACGATTACCCTAGCGAAAAATGGGCACGAGCATTGAGGCATTAATCCGCAAGTTGATTGACATATTGCGAAGATATTTCCGTCCCACTGCTTCCCCGTATTCGTCTAAAGCGCCGCATCAGAGAGGTGTGGAAACTACGTAGTTAACGATACGCAGTTATTCTTTCTCCTGTATTTGACAAACCGTAAAACATGACAGAGATTTATCTCGTTCCCGTTTAACAGGAACATTTGAGGTAACTCAGAAAACAAATGGCCGGTCACTTAGGGGTAGGTGGCCGGCCAACTTTTTTTCCAGAAGCGAAGGTCGTCGAAATCGCTTACATTAACTCCAACCACCGCGGTAGTGCGGTCGATAATGCCGGCCAGAAGGTGATTAACATCAGCCCGATGAGCATCGCAAAGAAGAACGGGATCATCGGCGGCACCACCCGGGCGATACTTGTTTTACCCACGCTGCAGCTCACAAACAAACATGCCCCCACTGGCGGCGTGCACAGTCCGATACAAAGATTTGCGATCAAGACGATGCCGAATTGAACCGGATCCATGCCCAGCGCGGTCACCACCGGTAAGAAGATCGGCGTGAAAATCAAAACCGCCGGCGTCATGTCCATGAACGTGCCCACCACCAGCAACAGCACATTGATCAACAAGAGAATCATCAACGGATTACTAGAAAGACTGAGCATCGCATCACTCACCATCTGCGGCACCCGCTCGTAAGCCAGCACCCAACTCATCGCCTGACTGGCTCCCACCAGCAACATGACCACCGCCGTCGTTTTCGCCGCCCGCAAAACAATATCGGGTAATCGAGCCAACGGGATCTCTCGATAAACCACGACTCCGAGCAGTAAGGCATACGCTACAGCAATCGCAGATGCCTCGGTCGCGGAGAACACACCGCCCAAGATTCCACCCAGCACGAGCAATACCAGCACGAGACTTGGCACTGCGCCCAGCAAGGCCGACCCGAGCGAAGGCAACTCGATCCCGACATCGGTCGCTTGCATGGCACCCGAACGCAAAGTCAGTCCCAGACTTACCCCCATGATCAGGAGACCGACCACGATCCCCGGTAAGACTCCGGCGAGAAACAACGCCGCGACCGATACATTTCCCGCTACCACCGCGTAAACGATCATAATGTTACTTGGTGGAATAAGGAGTCCCGTCGTTGCCGAGGTTGCCGTTAGCGCGACGGCAAACTCCCGAGTGTAACCCTTCCGCTCCATCTCAGGAATAATCGAACTGCCGATCGAAGACACCGCCGCCGCCGCCGATCCCGAAACCGCGCCAAACATCATACACGCCAGCGTATTCACAAACGCTAACCCACCTGGTAAACGCCCCACCAGAGCCGCCGCAAAATTCGTCAACCGTCGAGCCATTCCGCCCTCTCCCATCAACACCCCCGCGAGCACAAAAAACGGAATCGCCAGCAACGGGAAACTCGCGATGCCCGCTGAAGTGCGCTGGGCCATCACATAAGCGGCCGAACCATCACCGAAACTCAAGATAGTCGCAGTCGCCGCCAACCCGATACACACCGCCACCGGTGTATTGAGAACCAAGAGCCCCACAAAAAACACTAATAGGATCAACACTTCCACGTTCACGTTTGATCCTCCAATTCATTATCCGAAAACGCCGTGGTTTTACCCGTGACTAGATGCTCAATCGAGAACGCCAAAACGAACAGCCCACTGAGTGGCACCACCATATAGAGATAACCCACCGGCCACCCCATCGCGGCGGTGACCTGGCCCGACCGCAGTGTCTCCATCACCATCATGCCACCACCAAAAATCAGCACAAACCCCGCAAAAACCATGACCGCGCCTTCCGCGATCAACGAACTCAATCTCCGCGCCGCCGGATCGAGTTTACCCACAAAATAGTCCACGCCCAAATGACCGCGATCGCGAAAGACCAATGCGGCCCCCAGCAGCGATACCCATACCAGCAGATACACTGCCAACTCCTCAGTCCAACGACTTTGAGAACCTAACACATAACGCGATACCACGCCCCACAACACGTCGAGGATCAGGGCGACAAACAGCCCGACCGTGAGCCATTCTAGTCCGCGAACGATGCGCGACCAAAGTCCGCGCTGGACTCCATTTCCTTCACCCATCGCGTCCATCACTTCACGCGACGCACTCGCTCAGCGAGATCGCCAATCATGGTGTCACGATATTGCTCATAAAGTGGCGCAGTCGCCGCGACGAAAGGCGCCTTGTCCGGGCGATAAATTGTCACTCCCGCCGCTTCGATCGTGGCCAATGCTTCGTCGCTCTTCACCGTCCACAACTCACGTTGAAAGACCACCGAGTCGGCCGCGGCTTGCTCCAGCCAGCCACGTTCTTGGGCGCTCAGCGTAGCCCAAACTGTTTGGCTAAAAATCACCATGTCAGGCACTCGAGAATGTTCGTCGAGGGAGTAATGACGCGCCACTTCATAGTGCCGACTGGAGAGTAGACTAGGAGGATTATTTTCCGCCCCATCTACCATTCCTTGCTGCAGCGCCGTATAGAGTTCACCAAACGCAATCGGCGTCGGCGCGCCCCCCATCGTCGAGACCATGTCCATCGCCATGCGGCTCTTCATCACTCGAACCTTGGTGCCGCGGAGTTGCTGAGGCTCCAGCACCGGTTTATCGATCATATAAAAACTGCGGCTACCCGAATCGTAGTAACACAAGCCATGGATGCCCACACCTTGTCCCGCCTCCAGCAGTTCACGGCCAATCTCACTATTCAGCACCGCCCAAAAATGGTCCGCATCTCGAAACAAATACGGTAAACCGAAGACGGCCATTTCCGGCACGAATCCCTCCATCGCCGCCGCCGAAGTTTTGGCCATGGCCAAGGCCCCACGTTGCAATTGCTCGACGCACTCCGACTCCGAGCCCAACTGCGCATTCGGGAAAATCTGGATCTCAACCGCACCCGCCGATAATTCGGCCACCCGCTTTGCCATAAACTCCATGCCCGCATGCACCGGATGAGACTGATCGAGCGTATGGCCCAACTTGAGCACACGATGGGCCACATTACCCTCTCCGCCCTGCCGATGAGTCCGTTGTATAAATACGAAACAAGTCGCCGTCACCAACGCCCCCAGCACCAATCCAATGGCAAGAAATGAAGTCTCTTTTTTAAGCATAGCGAGGGGTTACAGCATCTAGCTTGGGGCGAATAAAAAAACCAAAAACTAGGTTTTTACGGGGGCGATAAGTTTCGCGAAAACAATCTTCCCACCCGCCGATGGGATAATACTCGATATTAGCGCCGATACCCGAGAGCCGACAAAAGCTGAGGCGTTTTCCACCACGACCATCGAGCCATCATCTAGATACCCCACCCCTTGATGGTCTTCGCGACCCGACTTCAGTAAATCGACTTCGATCTCTTCCTCCACCATCAAGTCGCGACGGACGGACTGCACCAAGTTGTTAAGGTTCAGCCATGGCACGCCATGGAACTGCGCCATCTTCGCCAAATTGTAATCGGTCGTGAGGAGTTTGGCTTTCATCGATTGGGCCAAGAACACGAGTTTTGCATTCACTTCACTCGACTTCGCTTCACTCTCGTGCACGCGCAAATCAAGCTGACCCAGCTGGCGGAGCTCACCCAAAACCTCGAGACCGCGCCGTCCGCGCGACTGGCGATTCGGATCCGGTGAATCGGCTACCCGCTGTAACTCCTCCAGCACAAACCGCGGAATGACCAATGCACCCGATAAGAAACCCGACTCGCAGATGCGGGCGACCCGACCATCGATCAGTGCACTCGTATCGACTACCACGACTGGCACGTCCACCTCGTGCGGCACGAATCGCACATATGGGATCACCAAATTAAACTCATCCTTACCCCGCAGCGCGATGACCGTGCATAAGTAAGTTACGATTAAAAACAGCGCCAATCGCATCAGGTAAATCACCTGGGGATCCCCCTCCCCAAAGAGGGGCGATGTGCCGAGCATATAGGCGATCAACGCTCCTACCCCCAAGCCAAAGGACAGCGCTGAAAGCCCGCGCAACGAGAATCCCTTGAGCATCACATCGACCAGCACGACCAACACACCCATCAGCAGCCCGACGAACGACCCGACCACGCGATACTCATCCCATTCGCGAATCGTGTAAGCCACCAACCACCCCGCCGACGCACAAAGCACGATGAAAACAATTCGGATCGGCAGGAGTGTTTTATTCATATGGGGTTTGTATAAGGAGCGCTAAGGAAAGGATTGTTCCCCTAATTTGCAAAAAATTATATATTGCGAGTTGCTGAATTCGCTAGCGCCAGCTCACTAAAACCACTGATTTATGACAACCCAATACTGGCTCGTTAAACAGGAACCCGAAAAATACTCTTGGAGCGATTTTACCAAAGATCGCACCACCGACTGGGATGGGGTCCGCAATTACCAGGCTCGCAACAACCTCTCCGCCATGTGCAAGGGCGATCAGGTGTTGTTTTACGCCAGTGTGAGTGATAAAGAGGTGCAGGGTATCGCTACCGTGCAAAAGACTGCTTATCCCGACCCGAGCACGGAGGATGATCGCTGGGTCGCAGTGAAGCTGAAGGCCGGCAAAAAGCTCCCTTCGCCTGTCTCGCTCGCACAGGTCAAAGCCGAGCCCAAGCTCTCCGAGATCGCTTTGATTAAGCAGAGCCGCCTATCGGTCATCCCGTTGCGTAAGCCCGAGTTCGATCTGATCCTTAAGCTCGGCGGCATTTAACCGACGGCCTCACGACGGCTTATTCCGTCGCCATCTCCACTAACACGCGGAAACCAATGTGGCGGGCGCGTTCGCTTCATTGGGTCACAATCGAAGGCACCTTGCGCAAGACCTCGGGCTGATCAAGGAAGCTCCCTCCGGACACCAGGGCCCACCCTCCGGTCTGATTCGGGCGAGGTAAGAGCCACTCCGCGACATTTCCCAACAAGTCGAAAAATCCCGCCGCATTCGGCGCGAAGGTGGCCATCTCATCACTCTTAGTGCGTTCGGCATCGGGATCGAGATCCAGCGCTGCCACCCCCGCATGTCGTGAACGCGGGAAATCCGAATTGATGCGAAGCTGCACCTCTTGAGCCGTCGTCAGCGCGGCGAGAGCATGGGACAACTCCTCCGCAGCTGCGGCCGAGCGGGCTGCCCCCAAAGCTTCCCTCACTTCGTGAGCGAGCGGTTCGGCGACCAGTTCTTGGAGTTGCCGCGCCAACCGACCTTCGCGCATAAAATTCTTCATCGCCGACGTCGCCCCGGAGCGATTGACCTTCGTCTGCAACCGTAACGCTTCCGTCCAGGCCGCTTCCGCCGCACCGAGATTCCCGGCTTCGTGACTCGTCGTCGCCTGCGCATCCAGTTTCCCGATACGTAAATTTAATTCCTTCGCCAACGCTGAAGCCAATTCCTCCTCCAGCTCATTCAATCGTCGTAGTTCGGCTTGGCCCGCATTGCCCTCCAACTTATTGACCACCTCACGCTGTTTGGTGATCGCCTCCTCGAGCAATTTCACATCCGCAGAGGATCCCTCTGCCTCGAACGCACCACGTAACGCTGCCACCTCACGCCGGATCGACGCCACTTCGACATCCTCCGCGTGATTTGAAACCACGTCACCTTTTGCCGCGACAGGATTCGGGCCGAGTTGAATCAACCACCACCAAAGTCCCGCTAGGGATGCCAAACCGAAGAGAACCAATATCACCGGGCGTAGTTTCTCCCAGACTACATAGCGTCTTCTTCTGCGTTGTTGGTAAGGCATGCGACTCCCTCACCAAAGGGCCGCGGGCTTAAAAATCAACGCGCTAGGCCTCCCGGCCTCGAATTAGGGTATGCTCGACATTCGCGGCGGCATACCATTTGACCATGATCGTGATCGATACACTCGCCATCTTTGCTCCCGGCCTGCTGGGGGCGTCCGTAGCCCGCGCCGCCAAAGCGCGCGGAGCGGCTCGGCGGGTGATCATCTGGGCCCGTCGGCCCGAAGTGCGCCTCGCCCTCGCTGATCAACCGTGGTGCGACGAAGTCGTTGATTCTGCCGAATCCGCCGCGAAGGCCGCTAATCTCGTCGTGATTGCCTCACCCGTAACCCGGATTGGCGAATTAGTTGAGCGCATCGCGCCTCATCTCACTGCGGGGACCATCGTAACCGATGTCGGTAGCGTTAAAGCCGATATCTGCCGACAAGCCTCCAGCTCCCTTTCATCCACCGCTGCTACCTTCATCGGTTCCCATCCCATGGCCGGCAGCGAGAAAACCGGCTGGGAAAATGGTGATGCTAAACTCTTCGATGGCCGCACCTGTTTTGTCACCCCCACCGAAAACGACGACGACGTAGCCGTCGAAACCGTGGTCCGCCTCTGGCGAGATCTCGGATCCGAGGTCGTGACCGTCAGCGCCGACCAACACGACGAAATCGTCGCCCACATCAGCCACCTGCCCCAAATCGTCGCCACCAATCTCGGCACTCTTCTCGACCAACGCCCCGCCAAATGGAGTCACCTCGCCGGCAACGGCCTGAAAGACACCACTCGCATCGCCGCCAGCGACTCCACTATGTGGGTCGAGATTCTCGAACAAAACCGCGACGAGATTCTGCGTGCGCTCCAAGGATTCGAAGACGACCTCCACCATTTCCGCGCTGCTCTGGCCAACCGGGATTGGCCGGAACTCCGCACCCGACTCGAACGTGGTAAATCTTGGCGCGATAGCCTCCGCCCCTGATGCAGCGGATCTTTCTCGTTTCCTGTCCGCTGAAGCCTTGGCGAAAGCGGATCTTTCTTCCGATATTTAGATTGTGACCGCTTTGCCTGAAGTCCTGCCCATCGTCCCCTTCACCACCCCTCCCGGTGGCGAAGTCGTGTTACCCGGTTCGAAAAGTCTCACTAACCGGGCCCTCCTGCTCGCCGCCTTGGGATCCGAGCCGGTCACCCTCACAGGCGCGCTATTTAGCGAAGACACCGAACTGATGGCCGAGGCGCTGCGCCGACTCGGCTGCACCGTAGACGCCGATGCCGCCGCACTCACACTACGGGTTTCCGGCCAAGCCAATCTCTTCCGCACCGAGGAACCCGTCGATATCTTCGTCGGACTCGCCGGCACGGCCGCTCGATTTTTGACCGCCTTCTGCGCCGCTGCCCCGCGTGGGGTTTACCGGATAGATGGCATCGAGCAGATGCGCCACCGCCCGATGACCAACCTCATCAATGCGCTGCGAGAACTCGGGGCCGAGGTGCGCTGCACCGGTGAGGAAGGCTTCTTCCCGCTCGAAATCCACGCTCACGGTCTACGCGGCGGCGACATCGAGATCGATGCGAGTGCCAGCAGTCAGTTACTATCCGCCCTTCTCATGGTCGCCCCTCAGGCCCAAGGGCCGGTTTCGATTCAACTCACGGGTTCCGTAAGGTGGACCTACGTGGAAATGACCCGACACCTGATGGCCGAGTTTGGGGCGCAAATCCCGCCCGCCCAAGACGATCGCTTCACCATCGATTCGATCGCCTACACGCCGCCCAGCACCTACGCCATCGAGCCCGACGCCTCAGCCGCGAGTTACTGGCACATGCTAAACCACATGGAGAAAGGCTCCATGACTTTCCCCCATTTGCGGGCTCCCGGTGACGGCCTGCAGGGGGATGCCGCGTTTGTTGAGGTCCTGCAGCAAGTTGGTTCCCACCCATCCGGCACACCCTTCGAATACAATTTTCGCGAGATCTCCGACACCTTTCTAACGCTCGCCGCGATCGCACCCTTGTTAGATGGCCCCACCCGGATCACTGGGATTGCTCACACCCGCGCCCAAGAAACCGACCGCGTTGCCGGTATGGCCACTGAGCTGCGACGCCTCGGTCAAGAAGTGATCGAGGACGAGGATACCCTCACCATCACCCCCCAACCGCTCAAGACCGACCAAGTCATCGAAACCTACGGAGATCACCGATTCGCCATGAGTTTTGGGGTTTTGGGCAGTCACGACCTGCGTGGTGATGGCTCTTCGTGGCTCTCAATTCATCACCCTGAAGTCTGCGCCAAGACGTTTCCTCACTTTTTTGAGTTGCTGGATACCGTGAGGACAAAATTCTCCGCCAAGTGACCGACCCGTCTTTTATCATCGTTGCCATCGACGGCGGCGCCGCATCCGGCAAATCCTCCACTTCACGTGCCTTAAGCGAGAAGTTCAATTTACTGCACGTCGATACCGGCTCCTTCTACCGCACGATGACGGCGGAACTGCTCCGCGCAGGCCTCGCCAACAACGATTGCGCTGGCATCGCGACCGTCAGCCAAGAGATCGATTTCGACACTAAGCTCGATGGCCGCCGGGCGCAGATGAAGATAAATGGACGCGTGGTGCCGGACTCTGAAATTCGCACCGCCGAGGTGAATGCCAACGTCTCCCACTTCGCCGCCGTGCCCGAACTGCGCGATGCTCTGCTCGCCTACCAACGAGGCCAAGTCGACGTCGCGCGGAGTCATGGTTTCCGCGGCTTGATTATGGAGGGCCGCGACATCGGTTCCGTGATTTTTCCTGATGCGGATTTTCGGTTTTTCCTCCACGCCGACCCGATCGAACGCGCCCGGCGCCGCGCTGCCGAAGGCCAAACCGACTCAATCACTGAACGTGATCGCTTGGATCGCACCCGCAAAACCGCCCCCCTCGCTTCGCCGGATGGAGCGACGGATATCGACAGCACGTTCCTCAATCTCGAACAGGTCGTCGATCTGCTCAGTGAAAAACTTCGCGACCGTTTACCCCCAACGACATGACGCGCCCGTTTACCCAACTTGAGATGCGCCCAGTATATGGGTTCTGCCACTATGCATTCGTGACCCTGCACTCGATGTTTTTCCGCGGAGACGTTTCCGGCGTGGAAAACATTCCCACCACCGGTCCATTCCTCCTCGCCGGTAATCACGCCAGTCACCTCGACCCGCCCACCATCGGCAGCAACGTGCCCCGCCAGATATCATTTTTTGCCCGTAAAACCCTCTGGAAAGGTGGCATCACAAACTGGTGGATGGACCAGGCCGGCTGCATCCCGGTCGATCGCGAAGGCGGTGGCTCCGATGTCTCCGCGATCAAACGCGTGCTGAAGACACTCAAGGAAGGTAAAGCCCTCATTCTTTTCCCCGAAGGCACGCGTTCCAAGGACGGAAACTTTCAGGAACCGAAGGCAGGCGTAGGGATGATCGCCTGTCGGGCGAAAGTCCCCGTGGTGCCGGTGCGGATTTTCGATTCTCACCTCGCCTGGGGCCGGGGTGGTTACACGAAACCCGGTGTGCCGGTAAGCGTCACCTACGGAAAACCGTTACAAATCGAAGACATCGAAGACCGTAGCGCTGGAAAACAACGCTACCAAGTCGCCAGCGAACGCATCATGGCCGCCATTGCCAAGCTAGAGCGACCACCCATCACTATCATTTAGATTTAACCTTCGGGAGAGGCTTAAACATCGTGCAGCTGACTTGCCGAACGCCCACGGCTCAATCAGGATCGCCTCCATGATTCGCTCAAAATTCCTGTGTTTCTTGGCTTCATTTGTCATTTTTGGCGGTGCCGCTTCAATCTTGTCGGCTGATCATCACGGTGAGAAGAAGGAGTTTGGGCCGTTCACCGCCGTCGTTTTTGATGAGAAGATCATCCAAGACGTGCGCGTCTCCGGTAATGATATTCTCATCAAGCTTCAGCCCGATCACCGGAACAATAAACTCACGATGAAGAACTCCATGCACGTCGGTGGCCCTTACCGGAAGTGGTTCAATGAAGAAGAAGTGTTCGTCGCCCAAGAGAACTCCGGCCGCGCGGCCAACACGTGGACCGACCGCATGCAGTCTTCCGCTAACTACATCGATTACTACAGCGACGGAAAACTCTTCCTGCGCCTCAAACGCAAGTAACCGCTCGCTGAGCCATTCCTTCTTTTCCGTTCGTGCCCTTCCTTACCGAAGGGCATTTTACTTCTACTCCGAATGAGCTTATCATGATCCACGGTAAATCCGCCCAACTGATCAACGAACAGATCGGCCACGAATTCTCGGCATTCTACCAATACATCGCCGTTTCAACCTGGTGCGACTCCGAGGCATTGCCCGAGATGTCGAAATATTTCGCCCAGCAGGCTGACGAAGAACGCGCGCATGCCATGAAAATGGTGAAGTTCCTCAGCGACACAAATCGCACCGTCGACTTTCCGGCGCTCGACGCGCCCAAGTCTGATTTCGGTTCAGTCGAAGGGGTTGTGCAGCTGACCTATTATCAGGAGTTCAAAGTGACCGATCAGATCAAAGCGATCTACGACGCGGCAGCGGAAACCAACGACCGCGTGACGCAGAATTTCCTCCAGTGGTTCCTCGAGGAACAGGTTGAGGAGGTGGCGAGCATGGACACCCTGCTGAAGATCACCCGCCGGGCCGGGAATGATCTCTTCCGACTGGAAGACTACATCGCCCGCGAAGGACACCCCGTCGTCGCCGACGCCTAAGCGATCAACCAGAGACGCTGCGATTATTCAATCGCGGCATTCAGGTTCAAGCTAGGGCAAGATTTTGAGCATGATGTCCTTGTAGAAGGTCGTGCTCTTCGGGTCATGCGCTTGCAGGGCGAACGTGCCGGCACCGAGCTTACGACCGGGGTTGTTCTTCAGCGCCTTCTTCGGATCGAAATTCTTCGGCTGCGTCCATTGCGCGGTGATCTCACCATTCACCCTAATCGTAATCTTCCGATTATTGACCCTGATATTATAATTAAACCACTCGCCATCCGTGCTCGGGGCTTTGTCGACCAAGTGATTCTCCAAGCTTCCCGGGGGAACCGACTTCCCTTCAGCCAAGGCCAACACGTTTACCACCCCGTATAGGCTACCCGTTTTCTTCGGATCCGAATGGGTGGAGTTCACTTGGCTCTCAAATCCAACTGACGGCCAACCTTCCGCCTGATATTGCGTGTGGAAATATACGCCGCTGTTAGCGCCGGGTTGAGTCTTTACTTTGAGCTTCAGCACAAAGTTCTTAATCTCAGGTTCATCGTCGTTACCCGTGTAAAAGAGATGGGCACGTCCGCCACTAACTTTGAGGTTTCCGTCTACCACGGAGAAGCAACCCGGGGTTTCTTCATTGGATTTCCAGCCGGTCAGATCCTTGCCGTTAAACAAAGAAACGAATTCAGCTTCGGCCGCTGCAGACCACGAGAGGGTCAACGCAAAGAGTAATTTTAGAACGAGGAGTCGACAGAGGGTATTCATACTAGATTGAGGTAACGATTTTGAGGAGGAAAGTTTGGGTCAAGCGATGCCGCAGTTGCGACGGGCACGGTCGATCACATCCCGGGCTACGGTGTGGGCTTTGAGGGCACCATCTTTTAAGACAGATTCAACGTGATCGAGGTTTGCCGCCAGCTCGGTGCGACGGGCGCGGGCTTCGCGGTAAAATTCCCAGTAATGTTCAAATAGGGCCTTCTTCAGATCACCGTAGCCGTAGCCACCCGCTTTGAGCTGACCTACAATGTCTTCATAGACATCGGTCGGAGTGAAAAACTGGAGCAACTGGGTCGCCGGTAATTGATCCGCATCCGGTTTGGGTTCTTCTCGCGTGCGGCTGTCCATCACGATCGACATGACTTTTTTGCGCAGCTTCTTCTCGTCGCCAAAAATCTCGAGGGTGTTGCCGTAGCTTTTGCTCATCTTCTGACCATCGAGACCAGGAATCACGGCGACATCTTCTGAAATCGACGGCTCGGGCACGACGAAGGTTTCGCCGTAGGCTTGGTTAAACTTGATCGCGATATCCCGCGTCATCTCGAGGTGCTGTTTCTGATCCTTGCCCACCGGCACCACCGTCGTGTCATAGAGTAGAATATCCGCCGCCATGAGGACGGGATAGGAAAAGAGCCCGAAGTTGGGCGCGATGCCCTTGGCGGTCTTATCCTTAAAACTGTGGGCGCGCTCCAAGAGTCCCATCGGAGTGAGCGTGCCGAGCAGCCAGGTAAGTTCACAAACCTCGGGCACATCACTTTGCCGCCAAAACACACTTTTAGCCGGATCGAGCCCGCAAGCTAACCAATCCAAAGCGATTCCCAGGGTGTTCGCTCGCCGCACTTCAGGATCAAATACCGAGGTCAATGAATGGTAATCGGCGATGAAGTAGTAACATTCGCCGGAATCCTGCGCCGCGATGGCTGGACGCATGGCGCCAAAATAGTTCCCCACGTGGAGGGTGCCGGAAGGAGTGATGCCAGTGAGGGTGCGGGATGCCATAGGAAGAATGAAAAGACCATTAGAGAACCACCCGGTAGCGAAGAACCAGCCCGTTTTTCCGATTTCCTCGGCCCCATCGAACGATGGAACGTTCCCCATTATACGAGCTTGGCACCTCGAAAGCGCTCAAACTACGGTTAGTCCCTCATGCGGTTATCTTTCCTTCGGCTCTCCTGCGTATTGTGTGCGGTGACACTAACACCCCTTCTCGACGCGGAAATCCCACCCCATCTGGGACGGGCCGATTCGCCGTTCTACACCGATCATCGGCAATCCGATTTCCCCTTCTTCGAAACCACCCTCGATGTGCGCAACGTCGCTCCGCGAGGCAACCAGGACAACCTCTCTCCCCG
>CAJXQX010000023.1 GCA_913058185.1 uncultured Verrucomicrobiota bacterium | reverse complement strand
CATCTCTACACTGCTGACATCCCCGACCCGGATCTGGTGATCCGCACATCCGGAGAGACCCGGGTCAGCAATTTCCTCCTAATGCAGGCGGCCTATGCCGAGTTTGTTTTCTTGCCGATATTTTGGCCCGACTTCGATCGCGAAGCCTTCACCCATGCGATTCAGGACTTCAACAGTCGAGAACGTCGCTTTGGACGCACCGGAGATCAACTTTCGGCCGAAACTGCCGGCGCCAGTCCGGCGTCATCTCGCGGTTGACCCCGCCATTTTCTGACTCGATCCTTTCTCTCCTCCTCGACCCGTGGTTTCTCGAATTTTTAGCACCGTTTTGCTTTGGGCTACCGTCGCCGGGTGCGTGATCTTCCTCGGATCCACCGGAGCGGTTTGGCTAATCAGCCTCCTCGCAGTGCTCACACTCTGGGAGTTTTACAAACTTATCCGGCGTCTCGGCATCGAACCTTTTGACCGGGTCGGAATGATAGCGGGAGGAGCACTCTGCCTTTCCCCCCTTTATCTCGAGCCTCACGGCATCCACCTCGGCAGCTTGCTTGCTCTGGCCGCCGTCATTTTTGCCGTCCGCATTCTCGGCGAGCGCAACAGTAACCAACGATTGGATACACTGGCTTGGACGCTCTTTGGCATCGTCTACATCCCATTCATGTTGTCGTTCCTGGTGCGGATCGTGTTGATCTCCGCTCCGGCGCCAAACACGGGATTGCTCCTCGCCATTTGGATGGTTGCGGTAGCGAAGTTTTGTGATGTCGGCGCATTGCTCACTGGACTCACCATCGGTCGCCACAAGATGGCCCCCGAGATCAGTCCCAAGAAAACATGGGAGGGAGCCGTCGGCGGATTGATTACTTCGGCCGCCGTCGGCGCCGGACTCGCGTATCTTTTCGCTGACCAAGTCCCACCTTCGTTCACGCCCCTGATCGCTGCGATCATCGCCCTACCCATTGCCGGACTGGCAATTATTTCGGATCTGGTCGAATCGATCATTAAACGCCACGCGGACGCCAAGGACACGGGTTCAACCATCCCCGGTATCGGTGGATTCTTTGATCTTACTGACAGTCTCATCCTGACCTCTCCGATCGCGTTCATGGCATTTACCCTTCTGTGACGATGTCTCCTGCCAGCGGACCTAAACGGATCGTCTTGCTTGGAGCCACCGGCTCAATTGGCGAGAATACTCTACGCGTGATCGAGGCTTACCCCGAACACCTGCAGCTCGTAGGTATCGCGGCACGCACCCATGCCGACCATCTCGCTCGGATAGCGCAGCGGCACCCCGCGGTCCGACAGGTCGCATTATTCGACGCCCAATCCGCCGCCCGGGCCCGTTCAGATGGACACTTTCCCTCCGGCGTTGAAATTCATGAGGGAATCGAAGGTTTGAAGACGTTGGCGACGCTGCCCGAGGCTGACGTGGTGCTATGCGCTGTGGTCGGGGTCACGGGACTCGAACCTTCGATGGCCGCGATCCAAGCCGGCAAGGATCTCGCCCTCGCTTCCAAGGAGATTCTGGTGATGGCCGGTAAATTTGTCATGGCGGCGGCTCGCGAAAAGGGCATCACCCTGCGGCCGGTCGACAGCGAGCATAACGCTGTCTTTCAGTGTCTCGCCGACAATCCGACCAAAGATATCTCTCGAGTCGTGCTCACCGCCTCCGGCGGCGCTTTCCGTGGTCGGAAAATCGAACAATTGGCCGATGTGACTCCCGCGGACGCCCTCCAGCACCCCAATTGGTCGATGGGGCCAAAAGTCACGGTCGATTCGGCTACCATGGCCAACAAGGGTCTCGAGCTCATCGAAGCCCGCTGGCTCTTCGATCTACAACCCGATCAATGCCAAGCAGTCATGCATCGTGGCAGTCTCGCCCACTGTATCGTAGAATTTACCGATGGGGCGATGCTCACGCATCTATGCCCTCCCTCGATGACATTTCCGATCCAGCATGCCCTGCTGCATCCGCTCCGGCTGCCTCCCGTCGAGCCCGCCCTCGACCTACGACAGCCCTTCTCGCTCGATTTTGAGCCATTGGATCACGCCCGATTTCCTCTCCTCAGACTCGCCATCGAGGCGCTTCGCAGCGGCGGCACCGCCCCCGCGGCCTACAACGCCGCCAACGAAATCGCCGTCGAAGCGTTTTTGAGCGAACGGATTTCATTTCTGACAATTCCACGAATCGTGGAACAAACGCTTGAGCAGATGGACCATCGTGATCCGACTGATCTTTCTGCGGTCATCGACCACGACGCTGAGGCTCGTCGCCTCGCCCATACTTTTTTATAAACCAATTTTGCCGCCCGGCCCTTAAACCATGTTCGCCGATTTCCTTCCCGCCTTGTTTTCCAATATTTGGGCGATCTTTCTGATCGTCCTGTTTTTCGGTGGTTCGATTTTCGTCCACGAACTCGGCCATTTTCTGGCCGCCCGCCGTCGCGGCGTGCACGTCTCACGATTTTCGATTGGATTTGGTCCTAAGATGTTCGGTTGGGAAGGCAAAGATGGCGTAGAATACCGCATCTCGTGGCTACCGCTCGGTGGCTATGTTGCGCTGCCTCAACTCGCGGATATGCCTGCCATCGAGGGGGAAGAAGCCGATTCGCGTAATCTTCCGCCGGTCTCCTACTCAACGCGGATGTTGGTTTTCGTGGCCGGAGCCACATTTAATATAATTTTCGCCTTTCTGCTCGCAACCGTGATCTGGCTGGTGGGTCAACCGACCACCAGCGACCAAGCAACCACCAGCATTGGTTACGTCGTTGATGACCTCGAAAACGCCGCGGGGGAACGCGTGTCCAGCCCGGCCAAAGAGGCCGGACTTCTCATCGGAGATACCATCCGTGAGATCGATGGCAGTCAGGTCGACGATTGGCAGGATCTATTACAGACCTTAGTGACCAGCGCGGGCCGCACCAAAGATGGCCGCCGCTACAACGTCTTCACCATCGAGCGCGATGGTGTGCTACAGGACGTCACCATTTACCCACAACTCGCGGGTGAAGAGGAGATTCGAAAAGTCGGTATCATCGCGGCCTACGAACTTATCGTGCATGCCGTGGAGCCGGAGTCTGCCGGAGCGCTGCTTGGTCTCTTGGAAGGCGACCGCTTACTGGCTCTTGACGACACCCGCATCCTCAACATCCAGACCTATGCCGACCATATCACCGCCTACCAAAACCGGGAGGTCGCCGTGCGGATTCAGCGGGCAGGCAAAGAAATCGTGCTCACCCTGCCTGCCCGGCCCGGAATCGAACAGCCGGCGGAACTCGGACTCAGCCTCACCACCGACTCCAAACTCGTTTATCCGACGCCATTCAAACAAATCAGCGACCACGTCGGCATGACCTTCCGCACGCTGGGCAGTCTGATCAATCCGCAGTCTGACATTGGTATTTCCAAACTCAGTGGTCCCGTCGGGATCATCCGGGTATTTCACATGGCGGCTCAGGCTGATATTCGACTGGTCCTGTGGTTCACCATCCTTGTGAACATCAATCTCGCGATCTTCAATCTGCTGCCGATCCCCGTGCTCGATGGCGGGCATATGCTATTCGCGACGGTCGCAAAAATCCGCGGCCGAGCTCTCCCCTCCAATTTCATCATGACGACGCAAAGTGTGTTCATGATGCTTCTGCTCACCATGATTCTCTACGTGAGTTTCTTCGATGTCCGCCGCCTCGTCCGCGACAATACACCTCCACCTTCCGAGGAAACGACCGACGAATAACGAGGCCTTCCGTAAGTCCTAGTTCGTAAATCGATTATTTGCCGTGAGTTATTGCGCTTCCCGTTTTCGCACCATTCGCCGCGAGACCACCGCCGTAAACGTGGGTTCGATCGGCGTGGGAGGAGACAATCCTCTGCGGGTGCAATCGATGACGACCACGCTCACGCAAGACGTCGCCACCACCGTGGCCCAATCCATCGCCCTCGCTGAAGCCGGCTGCGAGATCGTCCGCATAACCGCGCCCAACAAAACCGCCGCAAAAGCCCTCGGTGAGATTCGTCGTGAATTCTCGGCGGCCGGATTCGCCGATGTGCCACTCGTAGCCGACATCCACTTTCTACCTTCGGCGGCGATGGAAGCCATCGAGCACGTCGAGAAGGTTCGAGTGAACCCCGGCAACTACGCCGACAAAAAGAAATTCGCGGTCCTCGAATACTCCGATCAGGCATACACCGAAGAGTTGGAACGCCTGCACGAGACGTTTTCCCCGCTGGTGAAACGCTCTAAGGAGCTGGGACGCGCTCTGCGCATCGGCACCAACCACGGATCCCTTTCCGATCGTATCATGAATCGATACGGCGACACCCCACTGGGCATGGTGGAGAGTGCACTGGAGTTCCTGCGTATCGCCGAGAGCCATAGCTTCCACGACATGATTCTCTCGATGAAGGCCTCCAACCCGAAGGTCATGATCGAAGCCTATCGCTTGCTGGTGCAGCGGATGGCTGCCGAATCGATGCACTACCCACTCCACCTCGGTGTGACCGAGGCCGGTGATGGTGAGGACGGTCGCATCAAGAGCGCCATAGGCATCGGCAGTCTGCTGTTGGACGGACTAGGAGACACCATCCGCGTCTCGCTTACCGAAGATCCTGTCTACGAGATTCCTGTAGCCCAGGCGTTGGCCACCAAGGCCGCATCCCTGTGGCAAGAGCCAGCCGTGGCTGCGACGGAATTTCCCATCGAGCCACCAGATGCCCTGGATCCGTTCCACTTCTCGCGGAGACAGGTCAACTCAGTCGAGTTGGGATCCGATTGCCTCGTCGGCACCGAGCAACCTCCTCGGGTGATCGTCAAGGCTCGCTCCATTGCCGATCTCGCCGCGACTGCTGCGTCGCTGGATTCGCCCACCCTCAAGGAAAATCCGCCCGAAGGGTTGCTCGTTCCAATTCATAGCGCGGCCGATCTATCGGAATGGGCTAAATCAGAGGCATCTTTCCCCACCGTCTTCTCCGTCCTCGAGATCGCTTCCACGCTTTCGATTGAAGATCTGAAGCCCGTGCTAGGGGCAGCGGGGAAAACAGTCGTGATCCTTCGGCAATTTGTCGAAGATGACACCGACTTACTGCGTGAATGGATTGGCGCGGTCCGCAACCAACCTCCGCATTTGCTGGCCATCGCCACCACCGCGAAGGGAATTGCTACGCTTGCCCCGGTGCTCACCGAAATCGGCCATGATCGCATCCTCATCACCCACGCCGATGGAGCGGCGGCCCCAGATCATGCCGTCGGCGCCTACCGCCGTATCGCTTCCACCCTCGTCGGGCATCGTTCCCGGATTCCGCTGTGGATCCGCAACACGTCCGAAACCGCACTTTCGCCCGACCCGAGTTTCCTATCCCGCTTGCTCGATGCATCGGTTCTTACCGGATCGCTATTGTGTGATGGATTGGGCGATCTGGTAAGCCTCGAGACCGAGGCCGATGCACATCGCGCCGTGAAACTCGCCTACAACGTCCTCCAAGGCGCTGGCGCTCGCATCACCAAGACGGAATTTGTGGCCTGCCCTTCCTGTGGTCGGACCCTGTTCGACCTGCAATCGACCACCCAACGTATTCGCAGCAAGACCGGACACCTCAAGGGCGTGAAGATCGCCATCATGGGCTGCATCGTAAACGGCCCGGGTGAAATGGCCGATGCAGACTTCGGCTACGTCGGCGGAGCTCCCGCTAAAATCAATCTCTACGTTGGAAAAACCTGTGTGCGCTATAACATCCCTCAAAAAGAGGCTGACGAAAGATTAATTGATCTGATCCGGGAGCACGGAAAGTGGGTCGATCCGGACCCCGTTTAGCCATTTAGCGACCGAACCGTCACGCTCGCGTAACATTTTTTTCACTACGAGCGTCGCGGCCAATATCTGGTCGCTACGACGTAAAATACCCATTTTGTAGTGCTCCAGTACTTACGGGAAATTGAATAAATTCTAACGGTGAAATCGTGGCCCTATTATCAATAAAAATCTCGAAAAAAGTTATCCGCCTACGAATGTGAATAACTTGTTGGAAAGTTAGGATTGAAACCCCAATTTGCCTTCCCGTTTACTACTCCTCCTCCGTTCAAACCATCTCGTTAGCAACGGAACGCTCTTTCTCCCGTCCCCTTCAGTTTAACTCTACCCTTGTGTAGTTTTTATTCATTAACACTTAATTGTTAATGATTTATAAATCCGATTGCGATCAGATTTACAAAAACTACCGCATTAAACCACTTTTTTCTGCTACCCCTGCCCTGTTGAGTTTCCTGACGATGACGTTAGATTTCGGTGTTCCACTAAGCGCTGTGAATAAAACCGCGTAACCGATCTCATTTAATGCCCAATACCGTTTCGATCTCCAATCTCTGGGAAACCGCCAAACAGGACCTTAAGTCCCTGTTCCCCGAAGACGTGTTCCAACTGTGGTTCGATCCTCTTGAGTGTCTTGAATCCAGCGAGACAGAGCTAACCCTGGGTGTGCCCAACGATTTTGCCGCGATCTGGATCCACGATAACTACTTAGATCTCATCGTTCAACGCCTGCGACTGATCACTGGAAACGAAGTGAATGTGCGGCTAAAGAAAGCGAGCACTCCCACCGCGACGACATCGGAACCCTCTTCCGACCGCCAACAGCCCAGCGCTCCATCAGTCAAGACGGACAGACGCAGGGATACCAACGCGGACACCTTTGAGCGACGTTCACGCGCCACCGGCACCCTCAATCCGCGCAACACCTTTCAAAATTTCGTCGTCGGTAGTAATAACCAGATGGCGCAAGCTGCCGCCATGGCGGTCGCTCAATCCCCCGCTCAAGCCTACAATCCCCTCTTCGTTTATGGAGATACGGGCCTCGGTAAGACTCATTTAATGCACGCCATTGGGCACGCGGTTCTTCAACAGAAGCCAGACGCCCGGGTGGCTTACCTCTCGACCGAAAAGTTCACCAACGAGTTTATCCAAGGACTGCAGGAGAATGCTTTGGTGAAATTTCGCCAACGTTACCGCAATGTGGACGTGTTGTTGATCGACGATGTGCAGTTCCTCGGCGGCAAGGAACGCATCCAAGAGGAATTTTTCCACACCTTTAATGAGCTCTTCGAATCCGGTCGCCAAATCGTGCTATCCAGCGATCGACGCGCATCCGAAATCAGCAAACTCGAAGCTCGTCTCGTCTCCCGCTTCGAATGGGGACTCGCCGCCGACATTCAATCTCCTGACTTCGAGACGCGTGTCGCCATCCTGCGCACCAAGGCTCAAAGCCTGAAGCTCGAGGTTCCCGCCGATGTCATCACATTCATCGCGCAAAACATCTCCAAGAACATCCGACGCCTTGAAGGCGCCCTGATCAAAGTCGCCAGTTACGCCTCCCTCACCGGACGCACCCTCGATGTCGCAGCGGCCGAGATGCTCTTACAGGACGTTCTCATGGAACAGGCTCAGAACATCCTGACGATGGAGACGATCAAGAAGAAGGTGGCCGACCATTTCCAGATTCTCCTCAGCGACATGACGAGCAAGCGACGTCCCAACAACATCGCCATCCCTCGCCAGATCGCCATGTATCTCTCCCGCACCATGACCAAGCATTCGCTCCAGGAAATCGGCAATGCCTTTGGGGGCCGCGACCACGGCACCGTGATCCACGCCTGCAAAGCGGTGGACAACATGATGGAGCAAGACCAGACGACCCGCAGCAGCATCGACTTCCTGCGCAATCAGCTCTCGCGCTGATTTCGAGCTTCCAGCGGTCGAGAATCAGGGTTCTGTTAGGACTGGATCCACCAATTGCCTCTTGTTCGGGGCCTGAGATCCTGAATCTCTAAAATCTGCAGTCCAAAAATCAAAATTTCCTAATGTCCCTGTCACCCGAGCAAACCGCCGAAGTCGCCAACTGGGTCCGAGACGGAGCCACCCTCTCCGATGTGCAAAAACGCATCGATGCTGATTTTAAGATCTCCATGACCTACATGGACGTGAGATTCCTCGTCGACGACTTGGACCTCACCCTCATCGACCAAGCACCTAAGGCCGATGCGAGCGACGTCACCAAGGCGCCTCCCCCTAAACCCAAACCTCCCGTCGACGACGCTTCCAGCCCAGCCGCTGCAGCTGAAGACGCCAGTGAAGGTGAAACCCCCGCCGTAGGCGGAGTGACTATCGACGTCGATGCCGCGGTATTGATCCCCGGTGCCATTGCCAGTGGATCTGTAACCTTCAGCGACGGAGTAACCGGCAAATGGATGGTCGATAACCAAGGTCGCCCCGGCTTCACCGAGGTGAGCCAAGAAGACTACCGCCCTTCGCCCGAAGATGGTGAAGCCTTCATGCAGGAACTCAGCACCGCTCTCCGGGACAAAGGCATGGGCTGAGCCTCGCATCACCCTCTTCACCTCGGACTGAGACGTGAGCGGGGGCATTTTTTTGAAGTGAAATGACGATTGTCAGCTTTCGTCTTCATAAGTTTAAGGCTGAGATTGGTGTAATCTAGTAACCACAGTTTCGTTCCACCCCCTTACTTTCTACCCCCTATGGCTAAGTATACTCTCACCGTTAACGGCGAAGCCCGCTCTGTCGAAGCCGACCCCACCATGCCCTTACTCTGGGTCTTGCGTGATCTCCTCGAACTCACCGGCACAAAATACAGCTGCGGCATTGGCCAATGTGGCACGTGCACCGTTCACCTCAATGGCGCGCCCATTCGCTCGTGCTCATTCCCCGTCTCAGCGGCTGCCAGTCAGCCGATCACCACGATAGAAGGCCTTTCCGCCAATGGTGACCATCCCGTGCAAGCCGCGTGGCAAGAGGTGGACGTTCCTCAATGCGGTTACTGCCAAGCCGGTCAGATCATGTCCGCCACCGCCCTTCTCGCCAGCACCCCTAACCCCACCGATGAAGAGATCGATGCCAGCATGTCCGGTAACATTTGCCGCTGCGGCACCTACCAACGCATCAAGGCTGCGATCCACCTCGCCGCCGATAAAGGAGGTGCAAAATGAGCCCCGCCACCACCTACGATCGCCGCTCATTCCTCAAACTGTCAGCTGCGGCCAGCGGCGGTTTACTCCTCAGTTTCCGTTGGGGCCAAGCAGCGACGCCCTCGAACGCAGCGACGTTTCAACCCAACGCATTTCTGAGCATCGCCCCATCAGGCAAAATCACCTTGCTCAATCAGAACCCGGAAATTGGCCAGGGTATCAAGACCGCTTTCCCCATGATCATCGGCGAAGAGCTCGATGTGGCGTGGGAGGACGTGACCATCGAACAAGCCCCGCTCGACACCGACCAATACGAGCGCCAGGTAGCTGGCGGGAGCGGCGCTATCCGTTCCACCTACCCCACCTTGCGCGAAGCCGGTGCATCTGCCCGAGCGTTGCTAGTCACCGCCGCCGCGAAAAAATGGGGAGTCAAAACTGCCGATTGCACCACCGCCAACAGCACGGTCACCCACACTCCAACCGGAAAAACCTTATCCTACGGTGAACTCGCCACTGCCGCCGCCAAACTGCCGCTACCTGATTCGGTGCGACTCAAGGATGCCTCAGAATTTACCCTGCTAGGAACCCGTGTTCCCGGGACCGACGTTCCCAAGATCGTCACCGGCCAGCAACGCTACGGAATCGACACGAAGAAGCCCGGGATGCTCTACGGTGCGATTACCAATCCTCCCGAGCACGGTCAGAAACTCGGCAAGGTAAACAGCTCCGCCGCCCTCAAGGTTGCGGGCGTAGTCAAAGTCGTTTCTTGGCCCGACAAGGTCGCCGTTTTGGCCACCAATACCTACGCCGCCTTCAAAGGTAAGGAAGCCCTGCAGATTGAATGGAAATCCCCTAAAGTTAGGGAAAGTTCGACCCGACTTTCCGCAGCCTTTGCTGACGCCATCAAAAATGAAACCGGAGACACCAAACGCAAGGTGGGCAACGTCGAACAAGCTCTGCAAAAGGCCGAACGCGTGATCGAGGCCATCTACAAGGTCCCATTTCTCCCCCACGCTCCCATGGAGCCGATCAACATGTATGCCGATGTGAAAGAGGATTCTGCCTACTTGCTCGGCCCCATGCAAACGCCCGCCAACGCTCAGCGCGGGGCAGCCCGCATCCTCGGTCTGTCCGAAGACAAGATCACCACGGAAATGACCCGTATCGGTGGTGGTTTCGGCCGTCGGCTCAAAACCGACTTCGTGGAAGACGCGGTGCACGCATCCCAGTTAGCCGGTGCCCCCGTCAACATCGTTTGGAAACGGGAAGAGGACATGATAAACGGCGGCTTCCGTCCCGCCGGCCTCTACCACTATCGCGCCGGAATCGATGCCCAAGGCCAATTCACCGCCTGGCATTTACAATCGGCCAGCGTCACACCACGCGGCGCCGTGGTGAATAATAATTTCCCCAACGGCGCCGTGCCGAATTACCAGGTCGATATCCACCACATCCGCACCGACGTGAGCACAGGGGCCTGGCGATCCCCTAACCACAACGTCTGTGCCTACCTCGATCAATCCTTCCTCGAGGAAGTCGGTCACGCCCTCGGCAAGGAACCGTTGGCCTTTCGGCTGGAACTCCTGCGCCAAGCGGAGACCTCTCCCTTCGGCAAAGTGGACTATGAACCTGCCCGAATGCGCGGAGTATTGGAAGCGGCCGCCAAAATGGCCAATTGGGGCAAACCTCCATCCGGTAGATTCCAAGGAATTTCCGTCCATTTCTCGCATCACTCCTACGTGGCCCAAGTCGCGGAAGTTTCCGTAAGCGACGGCAACATCAAGGTGCACAAGGTTTACTGTGCGGTGGACTGCGGCCAAGTGATCAACCTCAGCAGCGCGGAGAACCAATGCGAAGGCGGGGTAGTCGACGGAATCGGCTGCGCTTGGTTTGGCGACATGCCCATCATCGATGGCGCTTCGGCCAACACTAACTTCAATACCTATCGATTGATCCGCATGAACGAAGCGCCCGAAGTGGAGACCCGTTTTCTCGACACTGGCTACCCGCCCACCGGTCTCGGAGAGCCCGCGCTCCCTCCCGCCTCTGCGGCCGTCGCCAACGCGGTCTTTGCCGCTACCGGTGTGCGCATGCGCAATCTCCCGTTCCTGCAGAACGATCTGAAAGCATAATGACCGACGGCCTTTTGGCCACTGTAAGGGCGTCGCTGGACGACGCCCGTTTCAACTAATCGGGAGGAACCCGGGGTCGCTGACCCCAGTCGGTGGAGTCGGGATTGACTCCAACCCTAGAAAGTTGCCTCGAATTGCCGCCAAATTGGGCCAACCGCTGCAGCCTATCGCTCTGCCATGGACACTCCCAAATAAAGAGCCACCTGTGCAGCATCTCTTGTTGCCCAAACCCGTTCTACATCATGTGCCATCTGGCTCTTCACGCCCGACTCCCGTCCAGACCGATCACTCCAGCGAAACCAAATTCGCAAACAGTCGATACGCCCCCGGCACGCCCGCGGGAAACTCGCGGAAGAACGATAATCCGGTATAAACGAAATAGCCGTCACCGTGCTTCGCCACCAAGAGACTACCCTTGGTCTGGCGTTCACCCGGATCGGCCATTCCCAGTAAAGGCGTATAGGCGTCGTCCCATTGATTGGGGAAATACAATCCCCGCTCCTGCACCCAACCGTCGAAATCGGCTAACGTGATTTTATTCGGACCCACGATCGCGGGGTGATCCGCCGCCAGCAACGTCACCGCCGCCGTCTCATCCGTTACGCGGTCACGAGAAACTGAAAACGGATAGGGCCCAAGGTCGCCGCTCGGCAGCTGAGATATCGTGTTGTATTGAGTAATCACGTTACCACCCGATTGCACAAAATCCCATAACGCCGAACGCCGCGCCATCAGTTCAGGCTTCGTATTATAAGCACGGATTCCAAGGACCACCGCACCCAAACCTGCTAAACCATCAGCGCTCAAATCCGCTGTGGTCAAAGTCTTCACTTCATAACCCATCAACGTTAGCGCTTCCCCCGTTGTGTCACCCGCTCCAGGCAGATAACCCACGCGTCGACCCCGAGTATTAAGTTCAAAACTCATCGCCGTGAGCGTTGCTTTGGGCTGCAGCAATTGAACCGGGATGTGATCATAAGTCACCAGCTCAGGGCTTCGGTCAAAACCGCGTCCCTGCACCGTGCCACGCACGCCGATCTTGACCGATTCGACTCGCATCGGCGCCTGGACGGTAAACTCCGCTTCCACCCGATCTCCCACCGAAGATAGGGAGAATGGCACGCGCGTGGGATTTGCCGACCAGCCAGCCGGCAACTCCAATTCAAGCGTTCCCCCGATTTCGTCTCGCGCCGCCGTAGCTTGGACCGAAATGGAGTGCGTTTCGCCGGGTTCAAAATGCTCGAGCTGGCTGGTAAACCCCACCGATACCGGCGGAATCACTTGGAGCGCATCCCGTAGTTCTCCGCGCACCGGATCACGCGTAACTTTTACCGGAGCCACCGGCACGACCAAAGTCTGCCCTTCAATTTGAAAGTGATATTCCATCCCGAACGCCGGCTGATTCTCCGGCGTGCCGATAAGGGATTTATCCGCGACGACCGCCATCCCCGCGGCGCTCGGTAATTCCAACCAATACGGATGCGTCAGCGCGGTATCCGCCGGTAAGGTTGGATTAAGCTCAACCGTTTCCGTTTCATTAGGGCTCAAGTTTTTGGCCACAACCACCGAACCCAGATCCGACTCAAACTCGATACTCTGCCAGGATACCGGCACCTCCGTCGCATTCCGCTGCACCACTCGGTGAGTAATTTTGAGCACCTCGCCTGGCACCACTTTCGTATCCGGCACGACGGCTTCACCGTAGAGCCCCAGCATCGCGACCAAGATCTGGTCTAACTGCACCTGCTTTTCCGCGATGATCACGTCATCGGGTGACAAATTCGCCAAGGCCGCCTTGACCGCCAAAAGCGCTTTCACCGAAGCGGTGACATTCAACGGATCAAAAGCAGATATGATCGAGTCTAGTTGTGCCGAAATCGACGCTCCACCCGCGTAGCTAGCCCAAGCATCCTCCACTCCGTCCATCAAATCGGTCGTCGCGGACTCACCCACCAAATGGGCAAACCGTTCGGTCGCATTTCCTCGGGTGCCCACGGCCCCAAACCCTTGGCTTCGATGTTGCGAACGCGAATGCGCCGCAATCTCGCCAAACGATTCTCCCCGCACGGCGTTGTAACCGCCCACTTCCAATGAAATCGTATCCTCCGACACCCTACCTCCACGGCTGGAAGCATTCCAGACCACGCGCTTGGGCTGCCAGGGTTTCAAATGCCCTAACTCCTCGGAAAATGCCGCTGAATCACCCGCCAAAGTAAAGGCCTCTACCGCCATAACTGCCGATCCCGTATGGTGCCCATGCGTGCCCGTGCGGGTCGGCGAGAAACGCGTCACAATGACGTCTGGTCTAAACTGTCGAATCACTCTCACCGTATCCGACAAAACCTCCTGCCGATCCCAAACCGTCAACGCTTCCTCGGCGCTCTTGGAGTAGCCAAAGTCATTGGCCCGGGAGAAAAACTGGCGCCCACCATCAACGCGCCGTGCCGCCAACAACTCCTGGGTGCGGATCACGCCCAACGCATCGCGTAGCTCCGGGCCGATCAGATTCTGCCCCCCATCACCCCGCGTCAGTGAAAGGTAACCCGTCGCGTAATGTCGCCCGTTGGCGAGATACGCGATCAGCCGCGTGTTCTCATCATCTGGATGAGCCGCCAGAAAAAGCACCCGCCCGGTTTCCCGAACTCGTTGCAACTCCTCCAAGATCGCACCTGCGCTCGGCGGCGTGACCGCAGCCGTGGCCATCGAGCCAAATACGGCCAACGGGATTAAAATTCGTGAAACCGAGAGAAGGCGGGGGAAATGCATTAGGATTTGAGTCGAGCGATCAAAGTCTGATTGAGGCGGATGTATTCGGTGCTAATCTCACCCTCCATTTTCTTGGCTCCGGTCAGCGACTTCTTCGCCGCCTCCATTGCACCCGCTTTGTCACCCAAAGCTTCGAGCACCAGTCCTTGACGGTAAGAAATCCAAATCGCGTCCGGCTGCCCCGCCGCCGCTTTCCCAATCCACTGCGCCGCCTGCTCCAAATTTACGCCTTTAGCGTAGAGATACATCGCTGCCTGAAGATACGGTTTCTTCTGCGCATCACTGGCCATCAGTGCCTGGATTTGAGGCAGCAATTCAGCCTTGGTATCGGCAATCACCGTAATCGGCACCCGCACGGCCTCCCACGCGATGTTCAACGTCGCCGCATCTGCATCCACTTCATCTAACGAAAGGGTCAAAGACTCGACCACCGCCGCCGTCTTCACCGGCATGACCTTCACTCGGGCCACCTCGTCCTTGGCATCGTGCTCATAGGAACCCCATTGTTTGGTATTGGACGACAGAATCACTTCCCACGCCTTCTTCCCCGGCACTGAGAATAAGGCGTAGGTCCCGGCCGGAATCATCGTGCCACCGAACGCCACCGGACCACTGAACGAAACGGTTGTCGCGGCATTCGCTCCGGTGCGCCAGATCTCGCCAAAAGGCACCAAGCCACCAAAGACTTCCCGTCCTCGCATGGCAGGCCGCGCGTAAACGATCTCCACATCAGTAAGACCCACCACCTGTTTTACGGTGGCACTTGGACTAGGAGCCGGGAATTTGAGCGCTGACTGAGCAGAAGAATAGAGCGGGAGCACAGTCGCCACCACCACGGCCAGAGAGATCGATTTGAACAAGGATATAGATTTCATAAATGAGGTGATTTTAAGAGTAGCCCACCGGAGTTTAATTCCAGCGTATTTGAATAGAGAATCAATCCCCCGACAGCATCGATCGCAACTGAGCTTCATCAAGGACTTGCACCTTTAGTTTCTCCGCTTTGGCCAGCTTCGAACCCGCTTCCGCCCCGGCCACAAGATAGGATGTTTTCTTACTCACGCTGCCGCTGACTTTTCCGCCCTGGGCTTCAATCATCTCCGCCGCTTCATTGCGGGTGAGCGTCGGCAGAGTCCCGGTCAGCACAAACGTTTGACCGGCAAATTTCGTGCCCCCTCCCTCCGAGTTGGGCGTCTCGGGCTCAACGCCCAATGTAATGAGGTCGTCGATCACCGCTCGGTTGGCCTCCACCGCGAAATAACCTGTGATCGCTTCTGCCATGGTCGACCCAATCCCACTGATCACCGTCTCCTTGTCGCGAATGTAATCTTCCATCGTCGCATCCGCCAGTGCCCGCAAACCACCAAACACCCGAGCGAGATCCTTGGCAGCTGCAGCACCGACATGGGTGATCCCGAGGCCATGGATGAATCGCCATAATTCTGAAGTCTTACTCGCTTCGATTCCGGCCAGGAGTTTATCGGTCGATTTGCCTACATTTTTGCCAAGTGTGAGCAAATTCTCGCGATCCAACTGATACAAATCGGGCAACCGCTTCACCCATCCCTTTTCGGCCAACTGATCCACCATGGCCTCGCCCAGACCCTCGATATCGAGGCAAGCCCGCGAAGCGAAATGCTGCACCCGACGACGCACCTGCACCGGACATTCCAGATTAGGGCAACGCACCGCCACCTCACCCTCCAACTGCACTGTGGGAGCCGTGCAAACCGGACATGCTTCCGGAAATGCATACGGCACGCATTCGGGTCGGCGTTTATCCAAATTCACCGCAATCACCGCAGGAATAATTTCCCCGGCTTTTTCCACGGACACAAAATCACCCACCCGAATGTCTTTACGCGCGATCTCATCGCGGTTGTGCAAGGTCGCTCGCGAAACCGTCGTTCCCGCCAACTGCACCGGTGCGAGCTCGGCCACGGGCGTGAGCACACCCGTGCGGCCCACTTGGATGGAAATTGATTTGAGCTCCGTCTCCGCACGTTCGGCCTCAAACTTGTAAGCCATCGCCCACCGCGGTGCCTTACTGGTCGCACCCAACGTGCGTTGCAGGGCAACCGAGTCCAACTTCACCACTGCACCATCGGTCGGATACGGTAAATCATGCCGCAGGTCATCGAGCTCTGAAATCGCGGCCAAAACTTCGTCACCTGAATGGGCGGACCACTGGTTCGCGACCGTCGGCAATCCCCACGCCCGCACCCAATCAAAAAATCGCTTCTGGGTTTCCGGTAGCGCGGCGACCGGCTCGGTATACCCTCGACCATAAAGCACGATCTCTAATTTGCGCTGAGCCACCACGGTTGGATCAAGTTGCTTGATCGTGCCTGCCGCTAGATTGCGGGGATTGGCGTAGAGTGCCTCACCGGCTTCTTCGCGCTCCTCGTTGATCCGCTGAAACTCTTCGTTGGTCAGAAAAATCTCTCCACGAATTTCAATGAGCTCCGGGATCGGTGCACCCGCATCCGCCTGCAATTGCGACGGTAGCGTGCGAATCGTGCGCGCGTTGGCCGTGATATCGTCACCCGCAATTCCATTGCCCCGGGTTACTGCCCGCACCATGCGGCCGTTTTCGTAGGTCACACTCACCGCCAGTCCATCGATTTTAGGCTCAATAAAATAGGTCAATTCCGTGCGCTCAAGCTCCCGCTCCATTCGAGCCAGAAACTCCCGCATCTCGTCACCCGAATAGGTGTTGTCCAGACTCATCATCCGCTCTCGGTGCGTATAGGATTGGAAACCCTCGCTGCGGTCATCGCCGACCTTCTGCGTTGGCGAATCCATCATCGCAAGCAGCGGATTCTCTTCCTCTAGGTCCGCCAACTCCCGCTTCAACTCATCATATTGTTGATCCGTTATTTCTGGCTTAGCTTGCCGGTAATACAGCTCATCGTGGTGCGCGATCGTTTCGCGCAATTCAGCCATACGTTGCTCCGGGGACCTTAAGGACATCGTACTCAATCAGAGGTCTTCTCGTCGGGTTTGGCAACCGGAGGAATTCGTCGATTCCAGATTTTTCGTTCCAATACCTCGCGGAAGAAAGTCCATCGCGCATATAGCGTCACCGCCAGAGCGGCGCCCATGGTGTCTGCGATCCAATCCGCAAACTCCACTGACCGACCGGGCTTAAAGCTCTGGTGCCACTCGTCAATAATTCCGTAGATCGAAGCCAATACCCATCCGAGCCACCAGCGCCTCGACGATTGAGTTCGCGCAATCAGAACACCAAGCAGGCCAAAAACCCCAAAATGTCCCACTTTATCAATACTCACGATATCGGGAACCGCGACGGCCGATTGACCCGAGGCGTTGAAAATTGTGATCGCCAACAAAAGCGGCCAACCCCAGCGGGATTTAAGATTTAATGGATATTCGGACATGCGAGGGAGCTTCGCCCTAACAGCACCCGTTCGAACGTAGCTTTCAATGCTGAAGCGTTAAGACGCGGTCGCACTCCCCGATTTCGAGCGGTTATTCGGAATTTCGACTCGCCGTTCGCCCCAGCCGTGGAAAGCTGAATTCGAGTATGTCCAAATTGTCGTCCGTCATCCGACTCATCAACCGCGTGTTAGGTGCGATATTACTTGGGAGTGGATTCGTTCTAACCGCTCACGCGAATTGGTTTCTACTGCATAACCGCACGGCCTCCGCCACCGGCGGATCCAAACTCGTCGCGCAATCTGATGGAACGTTCTATGCGACCTACCGTCATGCGATACCTTCCCTCTACACCGTCGAATCCGAGTGGACCGGCGGCACGTTCCACGGACTACGATTGCAAGCCCTAACTGACGGTCGTCTACCCAATGGAGGACCAGGTTGGGCTCCCCACGGAAACTTCATTCTATCACGGGTCGAAATTTCCTATTTCGACTCAAGCAATAAGGCCGTTTCAATTCCACTCGCCCACGCTTACACCGACCACGAACAAGATGGCTGGATGCTGGATTCGGCGATTTCAGGGGACAATCCAGATACCGGCTGGGCAATCGCGGGGGCTCTCAGTCAAATTCATCAAGCCTACTTCGCCCCAAAGGTGCCGGTATTTATTCCCCATGGCAGCCGCCTACGCATCACCATGCGACAAGGCACGCCGGATTTTCCCGATCACCAGATCGGCCGCTTCCGTCTCGATACGACCAACGATCCCGTCGACGTAGCCCTATATTTTGCGATCCGATTACGCCGCGTGGTTTTGGACGACTCTCCGCTTGATCCCTTCGAACTCGCCGTGGCGAAAGACGGGCGCCTCTTTTACATCGAACGTCTCGGCGCGATCAAACGCTCCCTGCCCGATCAACGCTCTTCGATAACGGTTGGTCAACTCGAGGTGTTCAGCCAACTCGACGACGGTCTGATCGGATTCACCCTCGACCCTGATTTCACCAAAAACGGTTGGATGTATCTGTGCTACTCCGCACCCGACGTGAGTGAGAACCGCGTTTCCCGATTCACCCTCCGAGGAGACTCGCTGGATCTCGATTCCGAACACGTGCTACTCCGCATTCCGGTGCAGCGAGATGCCCCGCCATGCCACACCGGTGGCTCCTTGGCCTTTGATGCTCAGGGTAATCTCCTGATCTCGACGGGAGACAACATCAATCCATTCGATTCCGACGGCTACAACCCCGTTGACGAGCGCCCTGAACGCGCCGCTTGGGACGCGCAATCAAGCGCCGGCAATACCCTAGACCTACGGGGAAAGATCTTACGGATAATCCCCCAGCCTGACGGCTCCTACACCATCCCCGAAGGCAACCTCTTCGATGCAACCAACGCCAAGGCTCGGCCCGAGATCTACGTAATGGGTTGTCGCAATCCCTTCCGCCTTTCAGTCGATCAGCAGACCAACACCGTTTACTGGGGCGAAGTCGGACCCGATGCACGATCGCTCAACCCTCAGCGAGGACCGGCCGGCTACGACGAGATCAACCAAGCCCGCACTTCGGGAAACTACGGCTGGCCATTTTTCGTCGCCGACAATCAGCCGTATTCGAAATATAATTACGCTACCAAAATTACCTCTGGTAGCTGGGATCCTACCGCCGTGCGCAACGACTCCCCGCATAATAGCGGATTGCGGGATCTCCCCGCCGCGCAACCCTCACTGATTTCGTATACCTACTCCCATTCGCCCGACACCCTGCTCCTGGGAGTAGGAGGACGTTGCGCTATGGCGGGGCCCGTTTACTATTTCGATCCGGCGCTGGATTCCGCCGCCAAGCTGCCCGCCGAATTCGATCGGCACCTCTTTTTCTACGATTGGATGCGCGGACGCATCATCGCCGCCAAACTCGACGAAAACGAACAGCCCATCGAATATCGCCGCATTCTCTCCGGCGTGCCGATTCGACGCCCGATGGATCTGGAACTCGGACCTGACGGAGCGCTCTACCTGATCGAATGGGGCACTAAATACAATGGCGGCAACGCCGATGCTGTCATCTCGCGCATCGAAGCGATTCCTCCGGGCCAGATCGCCGATGAGTCTTGGAATAACTCCAGCAAGCAAACTGATGCCGCCAGCGAACAGAACTATCTGGATGCACTCACCCGTGGCGACCCCATCAATGGAGAGGCTCTCCTGCGCAACGCCCACCACTTGAGTTGCGTCAATTGCCATCGTCTCGAGGGCCACGGCGGCGTGGCAGGCCCGGCCTTCGACGATATGGGTTCGAGACTCAGCCCTGCCGAACTGCTCGAGGCGATTCTACACCCCGCTCGCACCATTTCGCCCGGCTACGGATTGATCGCGATAACCCAGCAGGATGACACCGTCATCGCCGGCGTGCTGATCGGAGACACCGCGGACACTCTGGAGATCGAAACCCCCGATCGGGGACTCGTGATCGTGAAAGTTTCCGAAATCGCTGATCGCAGCGGATTAACCTCTACCATGCCTGCTTTCAATGGCGTTCTGACTCCTGCTGAAGCGGCTGATCTAGTGGCATATTTGCAAACCCGATCCGGTTCCAAAGAATAGGTTAAATCGGGGCCGGTCAGTGACATTGCCACCGTGGTGGCAAATCCGCCACTCCCTCTTCATGGTCGGGCCGGGGAGATTCGAACTCCCGACCTCTTGCACCCCATGCAAGCGCGCTACCAGGCTACGCTACGGCCCGAACAATGAAGAGTGAGCCACCAAGCCGGATCGGATGCCCCGAAGCAAGCGGTTTTTTGATCCCATCATTTAATGCAGCATTTATCCGAACAGCTGCGCAGCCCTTTCTCGCGATCTGCCTATAGTTAGGACCATGAAAACGCTCCTGGCTCCCATCGACTTCTCTCAGGCCACCAACGCCGTGCTCGAGGAAGTTTCTCAGTTAGCGAAAGACCTCCCCGCCGATGTTATTTTGATGCACTCAACCCAACCTCCCATCGTAACCAGCGATTTCGGCTTGGCGGTCGAAAATGTGCAGGAAATCACGAGTGTGATGGCCAAGAATGCCGAACAGCAACTCGCCCATTCGCTCGGGTTCATGCAGGAGCGCGACGTAAAAGCCCGCATTCACCACTGTAATGGGTCGGCCGTCACCTGCATCGTCGAACAGGCAAAACAGGAGAACGTCGACTATTTCGTCATGGGATCACATGGCCACACCGAGATATACGACCTGCTCGTCGGCAGCACGACTCATGGCGTCCTCAAAAATGCACCTTGCCCCGTGATTATCACCCCACCCGATCGAGACTAGCTTCGGCCCGGCAGGTGAAAAGTATCCAACTACGATTCAAACTTCACTCCCCGCAATACGCTGACTTCGGTGAGCCAAGCGATGACCGCAAAGCTCTCGAAATAGTCAGCCGACAATCGCTCCAAAATTTTGTCCGCAGTCGCGGCGGTCAAAATGGTCTCGATCCGCACGTTCGGGCCCTCCCATTCCGTCGTTCGAAATTCCTGGGTGCCTTCCCCATCGGCTTGCGTAACGGTAAATCCCGTCGCTCCCTCCTCGCGCATCATTTGAAGCAATTCTTCCTTGAGCAGGCTTTCACTTCCGACGGTGAGTAATGTCAGAGGCACTTTCATGTTCTTAAAAGGTTAATTGGCGATCAACTGGGCAAACCACATAAACAGCGGCACGCCGATCGCGAGGTTGAAGGGGAAAGTAACGCCGAGCGATAGCGTCAGATAGATTCCGGGGCTTGCCTTCGGCAATGCGATACGCACGGCCGCCGGAGCCGCGGTGTAGGAAGTGCAAAAAGTAGCTACGCTAAATTCCCTAAAAATTTGGATTTACAGCCAGAATCTTGGCCCTAACTTTCGCCCTTCCTTCTCTCCTTGCCCGGGTGGCGGAATTGGTAGACGCAGCAGACTCAAAATCTGCCGCCGCAAGGCGTGTCGGTTCGATTCCGACCCCGGGTACCATACTTTGCTCTAAATCGAGCTTCGTATGGCAAAGCACCAGAAACCCTCATGAAAAGGAAGTGGAATGAGAACCCATCCAAAGCTTTGACGGAGTTTCGTGCAGCGGAACGCAGATGGGGCGCTCCACCGGACTGGGACATTTAAGATACACTCTTCTCCAATAAAATCCGTTTCCCCCTAGGCAGTTCCCCCCAGTCCGGCCGCATGATTCGCCCCGGTTTCACCCTCAAATCAGCTAAATAAGTATCTGTGTGAAAATAGTTGGGAATTTTCTCACTAATTTTTGAACGAAACCTCCGGAGGCAGCGTCTTCCCCACTGTAGTTTAACTGTTCTTTTGTTTGGTTCATAGTTTGTAGTTTGATTAGTCGGCAAGGGCGCCCTGGTTTTCACCGTGGCGTCCTTACTGCGTTCGGCCCTCGACACCTCCCGGTGGGGTTTTAGGCCTGATGGTCGTATGTCGGATTTTCGTGCTTTCTGTCGCCCCGCTGAAAAAGAACCCCGAACGCTGATTCTAAGCGCAGCCGAATCTCACCATTTAGTTGCCGTGAACCGCGCCCGAGCTGGTACCACTGTCGTTGTCTTCGACGGACAAGGGACCGAATGGATCTGCGAGTTAGTCAAAGATTCCAAGAAATCCGCCGAGCTTAAGGTGCGATTCCCACAAACGGCTGCTCCCCTGCTCCACTCTATTAGTTTGGCTCAAGCTTTGCCTAAAGGGGGCACCATGGAAGCGATTATCCGCAAGGCTACCGAGATTGGCGCCAGCGAGATCATCCCGCTACAAAGCGAACGCACCCAAGTCCATCTCGATGCGAGTCGCTCTGAGCGCAAACACGACAAATGGGAGACGGCTGCTCTCGAAGCCGCCAAACAATGCGGTAACCCCTGGCTTCCCGTGATCCTTCCCCTCCAGCCCGTCACCCCCTTCTTAGAGTCAGCCCGGGGCTTTGATCTCAAATTAGTCGCCAGTCTTCATCCCGGCGCCAAGTCGCTCAAAACCGTCCTCACCGAACGCTCTCAGGCCCTCGGGCATCCCCCTCGCCGTGTCCTTTGGGCCATCGGTCCCGAGGGCGACTTCACCCCCAGCGAAATGAGTGTCGCCCAAAGCGCTGGCTTTGAGCCCATCACTCTCGGACCACTCGTCCTACGTTGCGAAACCGCCGCAATCTATGCATTGAGTGTGCTTAGCTACGAACTCTCTGCCTCATGAATTACCCCTCATTTATTCGCATTCTATGCCTGCTCACGGCCACCACCCTCAGCCTCACCACCATTCACGCTGACATGGACGACCCCTACCTCTGGCTCGAAAAAGTCGAATCTGAGCGCGCCCTGGACTGGGTCAAAGCGCGCAACCAAATCGCGCTCGACGAGCTTACCTCCACCCCAAGCTACACCGATATCTACGACGGCCTACTCGAGATCTACAACTCGAGTGACAAAATTCCCGGTGTCGCTAAATACGGCGCTTACTACTATAATTTCTGGCAGGACGCCGACCATGAGCGCGGAATTTGGCGGCGCTGCACGCCCGAATCCTACGCCCTCGATGAACCCGCGTGGGAGACCGTCCTCGATATGGACGCGCTCGCCGAAATAGAAGAAGTCAGTTGGGTCTGGAAAGGTGTCACCGTGCTCGACCTGACCAACGAACGCGCCCTGCTCCGTCTTTCCGATGGAGGTAAGGACGCCGTCGTAATCCGTGAGTTCGACCTGACCACCAAACAGTTTATCGCCGACGGCTTTCGCCTACCCGAGGCGAAAACCAGCGCCTCTTGGGTCGATGCCGACACCCTCTTGGTTGGAACATCTACTGATTCCCTCGGAGCGACCGATTCAGGCTACGCTAGGGCCATCCGCAGATGGCAGCGCGGCACCCCATTCGAATCCGCCACAGAAATCTATCTCGGAGACAAAACAGACGTTGGCGTCTTTTCGGCCGTCTCCGATTCGAATAGCGGCCGTCGAGAGATGATCGTGCGTTCCCTCACGTTCTACGACACGGAGTATCACCTCATCGGAGCAAACAATTCCCTTACCCCGATCCCTGTCCCGCTTGATTCCGAAATTGGATTATTCCAAAATCAGCTCCTCGTCGAAGTGAAGTCCGATTGGGAGGTTGGCGAAACCACGCTCCCTACCGGTGCACTCGTCGCGATCAACTTCGACGCGTTCATGGCCGGTGACCGCGAATTCAAAATCCTCTTCGATCCGCAACCGCGGGTTTCCCTCGCCCGTAGCGGATACACCACGACCAAGAACCACGTCGTCATTTCTACGTTGGACAACGTCAACGGTCGGCTCGCCGCGTGGCGCTTCGAGGCTGGCGATTGGAGTCACATCGTAATCGACACTCCCGCCATCGGCAGCGCTTCGGCGCGGGGTATTGATTCCGACACCTCGGATCAAATTTTTGTCACCACTTCCAGTTTCCTGAGTCCGGCCACTCTTCACTGGCAAACTGTCGGCAAGAAGGACCGGGTCGCGTTGAAAAACACCCCACCCTATTTCGATAAAACCGGACTCGAAATGACGCAGCACGAAGCCATCGCACCCGACGGCACGCGCATTCCCTATTTCCAAGTGGCCCAAGCAGGGATCAAACTGGACGGCTCGAATCCCACCCTGCTCTACGGCTACGGTGGGTTCCAGATCTCCATGACTCCCAGTTACACCGGAACCTGGGGCCGCAGCTGGATGGCCAAAGGCGGCGTGTTCGTCCTCGCCAATATCCGTGGCGGCGGTGAATTCGGCCCCGCCTGGCATCAGGCCGCCCTCAAAGAAAATCGTCAGGTTTCTTGGAATGACTTTATCGCGATCGGCGAAGACCTCGTCGCGCGGGGCGTCACCACCCCACCTCACCTAGGAATCATGGGCGGCAGCCAAGGGGGCTTACTCATGGGCGTCATGTATACTCAGCGCCCCGACCTCTGGGGCGCCGTCGTTTGCCAGGTGCCTCTGCTCGATATGTTGCGCTTCAACAAACTTCTGGCCGGCGCCAGCTGGATGGGTGAATACGGCAACCCCGACTTGCCCGAAGAACGCGCATTCATCGAAGCGTATTCTCCTTACCAGAACATTTCCCGCACCCAAGAGCAGCCCCGCATTCTCTTTGTGACTTCGACCCACGACGACCGCGTCCACCCCGGACACGCCCGTAAGATGGCCGCTCGTCTCGAAGAGTTCGGCCATGATTTTCTTTACTGGGAGAACACCGAAGGCGGCCACGGCGGTGCCGCCAATAACGCGGAACGCGCACAACTCCACGCCCTCGGCTACGAATTCCTCTGGAAGGAACTAAGCGGCTCCAAGCCCTGATCGAGCTCGCCCGTCCGAGCTCTTTCTCGTTCCCCGGTAGAGCGTGCTCGCCGAGCGCGCCGTTTCGTCTATCCCACCGCAACCGGCGGTTTGCTACACCATCTCCGTCCCGCAGAACGGGACTCCGTCGGCGAAACCGCCCTACCATAAACCGACGCCCCGAACGCACCCTGTCGCGGTGAGTTTCCGTGTTGCTGGAAGGCGAATCGGCCTGCGGCAACAGAAGGCTCGCTGACATTCAGTCAGCCTAAAAATGTTCTGCATGTCCTGTCATCTGGCCCTTTAGGCCCGACATCCCTACCAGACCAGCAAACCGCCAGCGTAGGTAAATCCAGCTCCCACACTGCAGAAAATGATTTTATCACCGGTCGCGAAGATTTCTTCCTCGGCGGCCCAGCCAAGTGCCATCGATACACTGGCACCGGAAGTATTGCCGTATTTGTCAATCGTGACGACGAAGCGCTCGTAAGGGATGCCTACACGTTTTGATACGGCTCGCAGAATACGTTCGTTGGCCTGATGGGGCACGATCCAGCCGATATCTTCCGGCTTCATATTGTGCCGTTGCATCGTCTTTTCGATCTCGTTGGCAAACGCGATAACCGCACCTTTGAAAACCACGGGGCCATTAACCTGCAGATAAAAGTCGGTGAAATCGATATCCTCGGCTTTCGGCCATGGTTTGTTGGCTCCACCACCCTTGCGTTGAATCGCATCGTGCTTCGAAGCATCACCCGACAGCGCCAAGCGGTGTAGGCGGTGCCCGCCGGGAGCATCAGTCAAAATAGCGGCCCCCGCGCCATCGCCAAAGAGAAACGCGGTTTCGTGGTCCTTGGGATTGGTGATGCGAGAAAGCAGTTCTGCGGTGACGACGATTACATTCTTGGGTCCACCCCCGAGCATCAGCGAGCGGCCCACTTCAAGCGCGTAGAGCCAACCCGAACAGGCCGCATTCAAATCAAAGGCAAGCGCCCGCGGAATACCCAACTTCTTAGCCAAGCCCGAGGCCATGGCTGGAACCGGTTGATCGGGAATCAGAGTCGCCATGATCACGCCATCGATCGAGGACAGATCGATCCCCGACTGGGCCACGGCATGTTGCACCGCGATAACGGCAAGGTCCGTCGCGGTTTCACCTTCGCCGGCGTAGCGACGTTCGCGAATTCCCGTGAGTTTGATCATCTCCGCCTCGGTGCGACCGGGAAATTCTTTCAACACATCTTTCGTCGAGCGCACATTATTCGGCACAGCATAACCGACGCCAGCAATGCAAACGGTTTGGTCGATTGCCGATGGCGCGGACGCGGCCGGTGAAGCGACGGAGTCCCCCGCAGGATTCTTCGCAAGATAGCGGGTCACGTCGTCACCCGATACCCGGCCACCGGAGCCAGTCGCATCGATATCGGTGATCATGGTCGGATTCAGGCCCGCAGCCTCAAGCAGTTTACGAGCGCGAGGTGTCCACTTGGGGCCGGATGAAACAGGAGGCGGAGAGGCAATAGGACCGAGGTCAGCGACCTCGGCTACAACTGGAGCTGATTCGACGACAGACGGCACTGGTGCCGGAGTCGCAGCGGCATCTTCCTTGGTTTCCAGGTGCTTGAGCGAGATATCGGACGTCTCGATCTGCATAAACGGAGATCCCGAGGGCACAATGTCGCCAGCACGGACTTTCAATTCACGTAGAATGCCGTCGCAAGGCGCCTCGAATTCGAACACCGATTTATCGCTTTCTAACTCGACGATCTTATCGCCTTTGGCAAAACGGTCACCGGTCTGCACCATCACATCGATGACGGTCAATTCGTTAACGGTCGCCCCCATTGAGGGGATCGGCACGTCGATCAAATAGGGTTGGGCAGTAGAATCGGCCATAGGAATTCGCGGAGCGTGCAAGCGCTTCCCCAACGGGTCAACGCCAGTAGCACGATTCCCCGTCTCACTCCCGCACGGCCCGCCATACGGCGAGACAACGAGAGATCAGGTCGGCCAACTCGTTCAGAGGCACCATATTTGGGCCGTCGCTGATCGCGTTAGTCGGATCGGGGTGGGTCTCCAAAAATAGTCCGTTGGCTCCGGCGGCGAGGGCCGCTTTGGCGAGAGGCTCCACAAATTCGCGCTGACCACTGCTTTTGCCATCTCCGGCTCCGGGAAGCTGCACGCTGTGGGTTGCATCGAGAATCGTGGGGTGCCCGTTGGTCGCCATGATCGGAAATCCACGCATATCAACCACCAGGTTGTGGTAACCAAAGGTGGTGCCACGCTCGGTCTGCCAGATCTCGGTGGCGCCTCCTTCACGAATCTTGCCGACCACGTGCTTAATGTCGGTCGGGGCCAAAAACTGCCCCTTTTTCACATTCACGATCGCGCCCGTGGCCGCCGCGGCGAGAAGAAGATCAGTCTGACGACTGAGAAACGCTGGAATCTGCAATACGTCGCAGACTTCGGCGACCTGAGCACATTGCTCGGCGTTATGGATATCGGTGACGACCGGCAGAGCGAACTCCCGCTTCACCATCGCCAACAACTTGAGGCCTTCCCCCAAACCGGTCCCGCGATCACCCTTGATCGAGGTGCGATTCGCTTTGTCGAACGAGCCTTTGAAAACGATGTTCAGATCGGCATGCGATTCGCGCAGCGCGACGAGTTCAGTCGCAACCGTCCGGCAAACCTCGGCGTTCTCCAACGAGCACGGTCCCGCAAGCAGGAGAAGTTTGGCGGGATCGTAAAGCATAGAGGGAGGGGGTTATTTCGCGGACTTTTTGGCCGCGCGTTTCTTGGCTGGAGACTTCTTGGCGGTGACCTTTTTCTTAGCCTTAGCTTTCGTCGGCTTAGCGCCGTTCTTGCGCTTGAGGGTCGCCTTGATAAAAGCCGCGAACAGCGGATGCGCAGCGTTCGGCTTGGACTGAAATTCCGGATGAAACTGCACCGCGACGAACCAAGGGTGATGCTTTACTTCCACGATCTCCACGAGATTCCGACGTAGGTTGATGCCGCTGAAAACCATGCCGGCTTTTTGCATCGCCCCGACGTAATCGTTATTTACCTCGAAGCGGTGACGGTGACGTTCGCGAATACTATCCTGGCCGTAAGCGCGGCGGGCGAGAGTCCCGGGTTGGAGCGAGCACTCATAACTGCCCAACCGCATCGTGGCTCCCTTATCGATGATCTTCTTCTGCTCCTCCATCATGGTGATGACGGGATCGGGCGATTCGGGATCAAATTCGAGTGAGTTCGCGCCTTTGAGCTTGAGCACGTTACGGCAGAACTCGATCACCGCGATCTGCAGACCGAGACACAACCCGTAGTAAGGCACGTTATTTTCGCGGGCATAGCGCGCCGCCGCTATCTTGCCTTCCGTGCCCCGATCGCCAAAGCCACCCGGCACGAGAATACCGTCGAGGCCCTTGAGCAGGTTCATGCCATTGCGGGATTCGAGGTCCTCGGCGTCGATGCGCTTCACATTCACGCGGCAGTAGTTGGCGATGCCCGCGTGGGTGATGGATTCGTAGACTGATTTGTAGGCGTCCTGTAGTTCGATGTATTTGCCGACGACACCGATGGTGACTTCGTGGCGCGGATTCTCGATGCGCTTCACGATGTCGTTCCACATGTTCTTGTCCGGCATCGGACGCTTCATGCCGAATAGATCGACCACGAGTTCGTCCAGGCCTTCCTTCTCGAGGGCAAGCGGTAGCTTGTAGATGGAACTCACGTCACGGCATTCGACGACCGCTTTCACGGGCACGTTGCAGAACATCGAAATCTTGTCGCGCATGCCGTGATCCATCGCGTGCTCACAACGGCAAACGACGATGTGGGGCTGAATACCAATTTCGCGCAGTTTCGCGACCGACTGCTGGGTGGGTTTAGTCTTCAGTTCACCCGCGGCACCAAGGTAGGGCACGAGAGTCATGTGAATGAAGAGACATTCGCGGGGGCCGGCCTCGAGCGCGAATTGGCGCATGGCCTCCAAAAATGGCAATCCTTCGATGTCACCCGTGGTGCCGCCAATCTCGGTAATCAAGACATCCACATCTTTGGCGCCTTGATAAATACGTTCTTTGATCTCGTTGGTAACATGCGGGATCACCTGCACCGTGTTGCCGAGATAAACGCCGCGGCGCTCATTTTGGATGACACTCTCGTAAATCTGTCCTGACGACAGACTGTTGAGCCGGGAAAGCTTGCCGCTGGTAAAGCGCTCGTAGTGACCCAGGTCGAGATCGGTCTCAGCACCGTCTTCGAGCACGTAAACCTCACCGTGCTGGAAGGGACTCATGGTGCCGGGATCGACGTTCAAATACGGGTCAAACTTCTGAATGCGGACCTTCAATCCACGCACTTCAAGCAGCGCGCCAAGTGCCGCCGCTGTCAGCCCCTTGCCCAAGGAAGAAACCACCCCACCGGTCACGAAAATATATTTCATCGATACCGGTTATTGGGGGCACACGGGACGAGACAAGGAAAAGCTCTGTTTGGGACGAAATCGATCCGGTCAAACGTAACCCAATCCCCACCAAATCGCCCCGCAAATCACCGCCAGAGCCGCCAGTGCGAGCAGGATCTTCACCGTCAGCTTCAGGAGCTTACCCGCGACCCATAGCAGCGCCAGAGCCACTATCAAACCACAGCTCGCCACCAGCCACCGCGGGTAGGCGGCGAGGTTTCGTAAAGTATCTTCGATTATAATCCGAAATTCCTCCATCCCCTCCAGCAAAGCCGGATTCGCCGTGCCGCCAAGCCATTCCCGCTTGCCAGCGTGCCTCTCGCTGCCCCCATTTGGATTTCTCGTGCAATCGAAACCACAAGTCCTCGCCTGGCTCACCTGTGACGGCGTCCATATCGACCCCGCCACCGGCAAGCACACCATCCTCGGTATTTTCTCAAATATCCGGGGTCGCCAGTTTCCACTCACTCACCCCTTCATGGTGTGGTTCCTGACCCTGAGCGACGTGCCTGAGGGCGACCACAAGATCAAACTCTCTATGGGCCTCGATCCTATGAATCTCCAGCCGCTGATCGAGCGTCCCTTCAAATCAAAGGGTCCCATTCAGCGCATCAACCTCATCAACGAGGTCCGTAACTTGACCTTCAAAGATCCCGGGGACTACGGAATCATCGTCGAAATCGATGACGAACCCCTCCTCGCCACCAATCTTCAAGTTTCCAACTGACCACCGCCGAACCTCCAATTTTAAGAATTATGTCCGATTCCTCCGACTCCTCCTCTGCTAAACTAGACCTCATTGGCGTGGGTTCACCCATCATGGACTTGATCGCCACCGTCCCGTTCGAGTTTCTCCGTGACCACGTCGCAGGCGATCAAGGAGGTATGGTGCTGGTAAACGACGCTGAGATGTCCGCTATTCTGACCGCTCTGGCCGACCAGACCATTACTTCGACAGGTGGCTCCGCAGCCAACGCGACGCTCAACGCCACCCGTCTCGGTCTCCGCACCACTTACCTAGGCAAGCTCGGTAACTGTGACGTCGCCGCGACTTACCGTAATCGTTTCGAAGCGCTCGGCATCGACAGCTCCCGTTTCAAAACCGGCGAGGTGCCCAACGCGCGTTCGCTCATCCTGACCACCCCCGACGCCGATCGCACCATGCGCACCGACCTCGGCGCCGCCATGACGCTTTCGCCTGATGAGATCAGCTCGGCCGATTTCGAGGGCTGCCGCCACACTCACATGGAAGGCTACCTCGTATTCAACGAAGCCCTCGCCGATGCTGTGTTGGCCGCGGCCCGCGCCGCCGGCTGCACCGTGAGTATCGATCTCGCCTCGTTCGAAGTGATCAACGCCACGCGCCCGTGGATCTTCAAACAACTCGCTTCCGGCATCGACATCGTCTTCGCCAACGAAGACGAGATTCGCGCCCTCTTCGAAGACGAAACGTCCCCCTACGATGAACTCGCGAAGCGCCTCGCCAGCCACGGCGTGATCGCCGCCGTGAAAGTCGGCAAAGACGGCGCTTGGATCGCCCAAGGCGACGAACTTCACCGCATCGAACCCGTTGTGGTCGACAACGTGGTGGATACCAACGGTGCCGGGGATTCCTGGGCGGCCGGATTCCTATCCGCCCAACTCCGCGGTAAATCGCTCGCCGAAAGCGGCAAGATTGCCTCCCACGTCGGAGCCGAAACGGTGAAACATCTCGGACCCATCATTCCTGACGACATTTTCGCCGATCTGAAATCCCGGCTAGAGAACCTAAGCTGAGACCCCGTATAGATTCTGGCTGATTACCCCCGGGGTCTTTCATGACTTCAGCCCTAGCCCGAAATGGGCCAATGGTCATGGTTCGGCTGAATCGTTTCGCCACCGGCGAAACATCCTTCTCCAGTTGGCCCCATGTTAGCGATCAACTCGGTTTCCAAATCCCACGGTCCACTTACCGCCCTCGACGGGGTTGGTTTGGTTGTCTATATCTCTCCTCAGTTACGCTTACCCTTGGCTCCTGGAAATGGGGATGGAGGAAAATCCCATGGAGTAACTGCTGACCCCGATGCTTTACCCGTTCGGCGCCGTATTCTTGGCCGTTATCATGGCACCATTCACGGAGGAATTCATCTATCGCTACATGGTGCTGGGCGGGATGCTGCGCACCATCGCTCCGCGCAAAGCCATTCTGATCAGTGCCCTGCTTTTCAGCGCCCTGCATCTCAACATTTGGCAGGCCCCGGTAACCTTCATCATGGGGCTTCTCATCGGGTGGACCTACTACCGCACGCGTTCGCTAGGACTTAGCATCGCCATGCACGCGGTTCACAACGGCTTTGTGATTTCGCTGCCCGTGATCGATCGCGTGTTGAGTCCGAACGCAGTGACCGAATCCGACGAGATTCCAGCCTGGTTACTCGGTTTTCCACTGATCGCAATCGCCACCGCATTGGTCGTGATCGGAGTTTCCTTCCTCAATCGTCGCACGACCACACCGGTCGATGTGCTCGTGCCGGCCAAGCCGATTCGTCAGGTTTTGCCACCTAGCCTACCCCCGAAGGCTCAAGTTTCCCCTTTTCAGGGTTCAACAAATCAGCGTTCTAGAGGGATGTCTGATGAACTCGCCCAAATCGTAACCTCAATCGCCGAGCGCGCCCGCGCTGCCTCCCATGTGCTGGCGACGGTCCCAACGGCGCAAAAAAATGCCGCCCTCGAGAAATTGGCCGAACTCATTCCCGCTGCCGCAGAGTCGCTCAAAGTAGCCAATCAAAAGGATCTTGATGCCGCCGAAGCCAACGGCCTCACCTCCGCGCAGATCGATCGTCTCACCCTGACTCCCGAAAGGCTCGACCAACTCGCGGAATCCGTGCGCCAGGTCGCCAAGCTACCCGATCCCGTCGGAGCCGCTCTAGAGACCACCACCCGTCCCAATGGACTCGTGATCGAAAAACGCCGCGTGCCCATCGGGGTGATTGGTATCATCTACGAAGCCCGCCCGAACGTCACCATCGATTGCGCGATCCTTTGCCTCAAATCCGGCAACGCCGTCATCCTGCGTGGCGGTAAGGAGATCTTCCACACCAACACCGCATTGGCCGCTCTGATCGCCGAGGCGTTGTCCGCGGCCGACCTTCCGCCCGAAGCCGTGCAACTGATCCCCACCACGGATCGCGCCGCGCTCAACACGCTGCTCAAGCTCGACGAGCTTATTCATTGTATCATCCCCCGCGGCGGTGAAGGACTTATCCGTTTCGTCGCCCAGAATAGCACCATCCCGGTCATCAAGCACTACACCGGCGTATGTTTCGTGCACCTCGACAAGTCAGCTGATCCCGCGCTGGCCGAATCTATCACGGTCAACTCGAAGACCCAGCGGCCCGGCGTGTGCAACGCGGCCGAGCAATTGTTGGTCGATTCCGCCGCCGCCGACATCCTCCTCCCTCGTGTAGGCCGTGCGCTCGTTCAGGCAGGCGTCGAACTCCGAGTAGATGAACGCGCCGCCGCCATTCTGGCGACCGCCGACATCGCCCATGTCGCCGGCACCGCCGCCGATTTCAAAGACGAGTTTCTGGGACCCATCATGGCCGTTCAGGTGGTCGACGGATTGGAAGACGCCATCGCGATCATCAATCGCGACAGCAGCGGCCACAGTGAAACTATTATCACTGGCGATGCGGTAGCCGCGGCCCGCTTTCAGGCGGCCATCGATAGCTCCGCGGTCTTTTGGAACGCGAGCACCCGTTTCAACGATGGATTCGAGTTCGGCTTCGGCGCCGAAATTGGCATCAGCACCGATCGCCTCCACGCCCGTGGCCCCATGGGATTACCCGAACTTTGCAGCTATAAATACGTCGTAACCGGCACCGGCCAAATTCGCTCATGAATGCGAGTCGCCGTTGCTTACTCCTCGGCGCGCTAGGCACAGTTTGTCTTTTTGTTGGTGGATGCCGCGCTCCGGCGAGCCAAGCCGTCGGCAGCGGTTCGTTTGAAATTCAAGGAGCTCCCCGCACCCTCGCGACCCGCCAAAAGGAACCCACCGACACCCAGGTTGCGCGAAACTGGACCCATTACGTCGCGGCTCATCCGCGCACGGAGCTCACTCAACCCGATTATCCGCCAGCCGCTCGTGAAGCCAACGCAGGAGCATGCATCGTTTACCTCACCGTCACATTCGACGAAAACGGCATGGCCCGCGACATTCACCCGAGTTGGAACCGAGTCGGTCCCATGAATGATCTCGCCGAGGTCTTCATCGCGGCGGCCACCGCCACGATCGAATCATGGGACATCGAACCCGCCCGGGAAGTCCACTGGACCCGCGACGAAAACGGGGAGGAAAAATACCTGCGCACTGAAAAAGTCTCCGAATCCATGGAAATCAGATTCAGTTTTGATCCGATCAATCCGCCTAGATGATGAGTTCCTTAGGCGTTTCTGACGCATATTTACCCGTTTTCCACCACTCAACCTTGTCTCACTAGGTTGTGATGACTAGAGATTCGAACTTATCCCTAATTTCCTTCGATTTGAACGAATCTTCAATCCGCTGGTCCAATAAGAATATGTGCAATAGAATCCGATTTTTTGCCTGTTTGTTTAGCTTAGTTCCTGCGGTCCTGACTGCTCAGGAAGATACATCGAAACGGACTCGAGTAGTTTCAGATAACCTCGCGGCGGCCTTGGCGGACGCCATGCCGAAATATAATCCGCCGCCACCGAAGCCGAAGCGGACCCCGGAGCAAGAGGAACTCTACGGTAAGCCTAAGAATGGAATCGTGCGCCTGCCTCAAGTCGTCGTGGAAGGCCGACGCCCCCCCATCTTCACCGAGCGTCAGCTCAACACCGACAAGGGTCTGCAACAGATCGCGGTAAAACGTTATTTCGGCGGCGCCGCTCAAGCGCTCAACAAGCATCACATCCCCATCATCGGGAAATCTAACGAAGCCATCGCCATGGAGATGTGGGCGGAAGACGAACGCCTGCGCCGCATCACCCAGTATAACGACCGGGCCGACACCTTGGAGATATTGGGTGACGATGAAAAGGCCGACGAAGCTCGGGAAATGATTCAAGACGCCACGATTCGTCCAAACTACCTGCCAGCCCCGTCAGCGCTGCACCGCGAGACCAAGGGCAACTAAGCCCGAATCAATGCGTCCGCTCGTCCGCATGAAACTCACGAAGCTTATCGAACTGCTCACCATCGGAAGCACCGTTGGTGCATTCCATCCGCTGGCGATCGCGGCGGTTGAGGATTCAGACCAGCGGCACCTTTCGTCAGAAGTGAGCAACGCCTTAACGGCAAGCTTGCCCAAATTCCGGGCCAAACAAGAAACCGCTCCGAGCGATTCGCCTCACCCTCTGGGTCTGTCCGCCAAACCCAAAAATAAAATCATCCGCCTGCCCCGGGTTGTCGTCGAAGGCAACCGACCGCCCATCTTCCTGGAACAGGAAATCCATACGGCTAAAGGTTTGGCTGATTTGGCCGTGAAACGCTACTTCAACCAAACGGGCTTGGTGTTGAACCGATTCACGCTTCCCTTCGTCGGCATCGGCAAAGAAGCCTACGCGATGCTGATGTGGCAGGATGACGAGCGTCTGCGCCTACTACGTAAATACGGCGAAGCCGTGCAACTGGATCGCACCACCGGCAACGACGCGCGAGCCACCGCCCTCGAGGCGATCATCGCAGACACGCTCTCACGAAGCCCGCAGTTCCTGAGTCCGGGGCACATCCCCTACCGAGACGCTCGCGGAGAATAAGCGAGATGCACCGCGTAGATTAATCTCCGCTCGCGAGCAGGGTTGTCGCGATCTGGTCCCACTCCTCTTCGAGTAAAACTCCCGCACTGACCCGCGGCTGACTGGCCCGGCTATACCAATAACCTGCGTTACCGATATCGCCTTCCTTGCGGTGTAAATAGGCATGCACCCAATCGCCCTGCGCATTATTGGCGGCTTGAGCGAGGTCGTGTGCCTGGTCCCAATTACCATTCCGGTCTTGCCAGAGCGCCTGCAGCGCTTGGTCCAGTTCCGATACATCCGACAACGCCTTAAATTCGTCTAACGTCATCCGGGGAAGATGGGGTCGCTCCTCACCTCCCCGCAACCCTTCTCCCGCCAATCCCCATCTTTCTCTTTATTCTTTATCTTTCATCTTTCTCCTCCCACCGGTTCCACCAGCCCCCTCAGTTCTGCAGCCCAGACCAGATGAGATAGATAAAGAGAAAGATCTCCGCTGCCGCGGCTTCTCCGCCGTGAGATATTTGAGAACGGTCATTTGACATTCGCGCGCCGCGCGCCGCGCCTTATAGCTTTCCTTACAAAGATGTCTGCCGCCCTCTCCGAAGCTCTCCTCCACCGCCTGACCTGGGACGACCTGGACCTGGTCCACCTGCGTAAACTCGTCGCCATGGCTCGAGACGAGGATCTCGCCGGACTCGGATTGCGTAAACCGCCCGTCACTCCTGGTGATCACTCCACCGGGTGCCTCACCACCACACCCCGTCTGGCCGACGCCAATGTGGTTGCCCGCGAGGAGCTGATCGCCTGCGGCCTGCCGTTGCTGTCCCTGATCTTGTCGACCTACGGCGAAGGTTGCCGCGCCCAACTCCATGTGCGCGAGGGCGCCCGAGTCCGCCCCGGCGATACGCTCGCCACCCTCACCGGTGACCCGCGGCATTTGCTCTCGGCCGAGCGAGTCATCCTGAATTTCCTCCAACGTCTCTCCGGTATCGCCACGCTCACGGGCCGCTATGTCACCGCTCTAGGCGAAGGCCGGACCCGTCTGCTCGATACCCGTAAAACCACCCCCGGTTATCGCATGCTCGAGAAATATGCCGTCGCCTGCGGCGGCGGCTGGAATCATCGCCTCGGTCTCTTCGACCGCGTGATGCTCAAGGACAATCACCTCGCGCTGCTAGGGTCTGGCGAGGATCTCGCCGGTGCCATCACCGCTGCCCGCCGGCATGCGCCTAAACTTCCGGTCGAAGTTGAAGTGGATCGACTCGAACAGATCCCTCCCGGGCTCGCCGCCGGAGCCGACGTGATCTTGTTGGATAACTTTTCCATCGCCGACACCCAGACGGCCATCGACCTCATCAAAGGTTGCGCCCTCACCGAAGCGAGCGGCGGCATCACCATCGAATCGTTACCCGCATTGGCCGGACTCGGTCTGGACTTCGTTTCCACCGGTGCCCTCGTGCACCAAAGCACTTGGGTCGACATCGGATTGGACTGGCCCGCATGAAGGCGATCAGCCCCGACCTCACCATCGTGCGCACGTTGCTCGACTCTGGAGACGGATTTGTCTCTGGCAGCGATCTCGCCAAGACGCTCGGAATCAGCCGAGTAGCGATCTGGCAGCACATGGAAAAACTGCGTGATCGTGGCTTCATTTTCGAAGCTATCCGTTCCCGCGGCTACCGGCTCGCCGAGCGTCCGACCAAGCTCGATGCGCTCATGATCGAGGCGCGCCTACCCACCTCCACCCCGTGTCGCGTGATCACGCTGGAGACCGTCGACAGCACCAACGATGAAGCCATGCGCCAACTCAGCGCCGGCACCTCCACCCCGCTTGTGGTGATTTCGCGTGAACAAACCAAAGGCCGCGGTCGACTCGGTCGCGACTGGCTGAGCGAGCCCAACGGCAACCTCTACCTGTCGTTCGCCTTCAACCCCGAAGTCACGCCCGATCAGCTCCCCACCATCACGCCATGGGTTGGCGTGAATCTTTGTCACCTGCTCGCCAGCTACGCGCGAGTGAGCCCCCAGATCAAGTGGCCCAACGACCTCCAGCTGAACGGTCTGAAAGTCGCCGGTATCCTGACTGAGGCTCGTCTCGATGCCGATCGCATCCGAGACCTCGTGATCGGCTGTGGCCTCAATCTCAACGCTCCCACCGCCGGTTGGTCTGGAGAGCTCGCTGGCCGCGCCATCGCTCTCGACGAAGTCGCCACCAAGCCGATCGATCTCAACCACTTTGCCGCCACCTTCGTGGGGAAATTACTCGTGGCCTGCCAGGAGTTCCACGACGGCCAATACCACGATCGACTCGCCGAACTGTGGCACCGCTATGATGCACTGCGCGACCGTGAAATCACCCTGCTCCACGGTCGCGAAGAGGTGACTGGTATCGCCCACGGGATCGATGCCGACGGCTCGCTTCTGCTCAAAACCGATGGCGGTTTCCCGCAACGTTTTCGCGCCGGCGAAGTAACCATCGCCAAACGCTGACTCACGCCATGCTGCTCTGTATCGATATTGGAAATACGCACACCGATCTGGGCTTCATCGCCCCCGGTGGCCACGATGCCGCAAGCACGACTGCCACGCTACCCACCACGGAACTCGGTGAGATCGATGCGGCGATCCGCTCACTGGGCGAACCGGCCGCCACCTTAACCGGCATCGCCTTCTGCAGCGTCGTGCCCGCAGGGACGATCCGCCTACCCAAGCTACTGGAGCGATTTGATTTACCGGTGTGGCAACTCACCCACACCGCCAACCTCGGGGTGCCGATCAACTATCCCAACCCTCCCGAAATCGGCCAAGACCGCCTCGCCAATGCCGCCGGCGCATGTGCCTTGGGCGAGCCTCCGGTTGTAGTCATCGACTTGGGCACCGCCGTGACCTTCGACATCGTCTCTAAGCGTGGTGGCTACGAAGGCGGTATCATCACCCCCGGCCCGGCGCTCATGACGCGTTATTTGCACGAACGCACCGCCCAGTTGCCCCTAGTCGAAGACGTCACCACTCCCGTCACCACCGCAATCGGCAAGTCCACCCAAGAAGCCATGCGCATCGGCGCAGTGTTGGGATTCGTCGGTGCCATCCAAGCTTGCCTCGATGGTGTGCTGGCCGAACTCACCGCCGCCGGAGAACCCACCGCTCGTATCCTCACCGCTGGCGGTGCTGCAAACGTAGTTTCTGGCCGGCTGACCCAATCCACCATCGACGTCCCCGACCTCCCCCTCCGCGGCCTAGCCGCCGCCTGGAGTTTAAATCGGACCTAAGCGCGTAGAGCCTCCCGTCGCTCCTCTTACTCGTTCTCGTTCTCGTTCTCTCTCCACTCCACTCCACTGATTCGAGAAAGAGAACGAGTAGGAAGAACGACGGCGGATGCTGCCCTACTTAATTCACCTAGTGGGATCATAAAAAACCAGTCGTAGCTCACGCCCTTCCAACGGCTTGCGCGCATGCTTTCATCTCAGGGTTGTCAGGTTTCCCGAATAGTGTTCATTTAAACACATGTTAACAGATCGCCAACAAGCCGTGCTCGACTTCGTGCACGCCCACCGCGAGCAACAGGAGGTTTTCCCCACGTTGCGGGAGATCCAAGCCCACTTCGGTTTCGCCAGTCCCTTTGCTGTGACTCGCCACCTGCAGGCCCTCGAAAAGAAAGGTGTCCTCATTCGCCAAACCGGTAAAGCCCGTGCGTTCACCCTACCGGATAAGTCGCCAAAACCCGCGCTCCTCTCCATTCCCGTCTTCGGGGTCATCCCCGCTGGCCTACCCGCCGCCAACGCCCAATACCTCGAACCCGACGAAACCGTGGCCGTCGACGCCGCCTCTCTCGGCCTCCGCCGCAACGCCCGAATCTTCGGCCTGCGGGTGAAAGGTGACTCTATGGTCGGAGCCAACATCATTGAAGACGACATTGTCTTCCTCTCTCCACGCGAACCCGTGCCCGGCCAGATCGTCGCCGCCCTCATCGACGGCGAATCCACCCTCAAGCGATTCCTCCAGAAACGCGGACGCCCTTTCCTCCGAGCGGAAAACCCGCACTACCCCGACCTCTTACCCGTCGCCGAACTCATCATCCAAGGAGTCATGGTCGGGTTGCTACGGCGCGGAACGCCGTAGCAACCCGAAGTAACAAATTTCAAGTATCAAGTAACAAGAATCAGACCGCTTCGCCACCACCTCGAAGCGGAGGCCATGTCGCACGGGGTCAGTGTCGTCAAAGAGTTCTACGTATCCCGTACCAGCGGGAGAAGTAAACTTTTTCCGACCTGACCTCTTCCCCCCTCCCCGCGACTCCTCAACCCCACTCACCATCCACTCCCTTTTCCGTCTTCCTTCCTTTGTCTACTGCGCCCGAAAAAATGGCTGCGCTTCGGCTTCTCATCGCCGAACGCTTTCCCACCGCCCCCCAGCGGGAAGGCTCGCGGCTAGCCAGCGGCATCGCCGAGATTGATGAACCTACCGGTGGTGGCCTGCCCACCGCCGCTCTAACTGAACTCACCTGCACCGCAGCCAGCAGCGGCAGTCATCTTCTCCTCGGCCAACTCCTCGCCGTCACGCGTCGAAAGGGGCAACGCGCCGCTCTCGTCGATCCGACCAATCGCTTCAATCCGGAATCCCTTCCGGCCAGCGATCTAGAACACCTCGTCTGGGCTCGTGGCGGTAATACGGCCACAGCGATGAGCGTGACCGACCTCTTCGCTCGCGACGCCAATCTCGGCCTAGTTGTGCTCGACCTGCGCGACGCTCCCGCCACGGAACTCCGCCGCGTGCCTGCCCCGCTCTGGTATCGCCTCCAACGCGCCGTCGAAGGCACCGAACTCACTCTGCTCGTCATCACCCCACGCGCCGTCGTCCCCAGCGCCACTCTCCGCCTCCAACTCAGCCAACCGCTCACCCTTCAAGCCCTCCAGACCGACCGACCCGCCATTCTCCCCCAACTGGATATCTCCCTTCCCCGCCAACGCAGCATCCGCCAATCCCTCTCCGCCTAACCCAACGCAATCTTTCTCTTTCCTCTTTATCTTTCTCTTTATCAATCCGCCCAGCCCAGCCCCCTCTCCTCCTCTTAATCTTACTCGTTCTAGTTATCGTTCTCCCCCCCCCAACGAAAGATAAAGATAAAGAGGAAAGACTAAAGAAAACGCATCTCCACCGACCTCTCAGCCTAACCCTCAACCCCACCTCCCCATGCTCCTCACTACACTAATCCTCATCCTCGTGCTGCTTCTCGTTCTCATATCTGTAAGCCCTCCCGCCCCTGATCCGGAGATGATGCTAACGAGTAAAGAGAGAGATCTCTCCACCCAGCTCCACCGTCTTCGAGTCCGAAAATGAGTAAACGAACGCAGGCGTCCTACCTCATCTTTCTCTTTATCCTTTATCTTTACTCGTCCGCCAAAGCCTAGGCGACGGCGGATCTTTCTTCTCAACCTGCCTCTCAGGGCGTCGCACCTCCCACTCTTACTCGTTCCTTATCCGCCATAGTTCCGCCCCGCGGGACGACGGCGGATCGTTCTCGTTCTCGTCAGATGCCCCTCAGCCCCCTGACGAAAAATAAAGACAAAGAGGAACGACTAAAGAAAACGGACCACTCTTCGCCTCACCACTCCCCTGTTTCGAGAAAAAGAACGAGAATGAGTAAGAGAAACGATTTCAAATCTCCTTCCTTTGCCTAAACCCACATCCTGTTTCGTCACCATCCTCGTATCTGATTTCTCGCTACAAGCACTGCTCCGCATTCGCCCCGATCTCACGACCAAACCCGTTGCCCTACTCGACGGTGATCATCGCCGGGCCGTCATCACGGCCCTCACTCCGTCCGCCCGAGCCGCTGGCGTGGTGCCCGGTCTGACCGCCCCACAAGCCCTCTCCCGCTGCAGCGACCTCTTACTCGAACAGCCAAACTCCAGCGCCGACGACGAAGCCAGCGCTTCCCTTTTGGCCGCCTCCGCCAGCCTGTCCCCTCTGGTTGAAGACACCGATCTCGGGATCGCCACCGCCGATGTCACCTCGCTCCCCTCCAACCAACGCCAACCTCGCCTACAAGCCGCCCTCACCCGGCTCGCCTCCCTCGGCTTCACTGCTACCGCCGGACTCGCCTCCACCCCGCTCCTCGCCCTCTACGGTGCTCGGGCCGCGACGGCGGGGTCAGGTCGTAGACAAAGTGTAATGGATCGAAGCGGCATGTCCGCCGAAGCCTTGACGAAGGAGGAAGTTCACTTTTCACGACCTGACCCCGTCGCCCAGAACCGCGAAGAGAAAGAGAACGATAAAGAAGAAAGAGAAAGAATCGATCTCTCTGACAATACCCCCATCCGCCCCTCCGTCGTCACGATCGACGACGCGCATACCTTCCTCGCGCCTCTCCCGCTCAGCGCCGCCGACCCTAATCCCAAACATATCGACATCCTACAACTCTGGGGCATCACCACGCTCGGCCAACTCACTGCTCTGTCCAAAGCCGATGTCGCCCAACGCCTCGGCCCCGGTGGTCTCGCTCTCTGGGAACGCGCCGCCGGCCAAAGCACCCGTCCCATTCAACCGCTCCCTCCACCCCAAAGTTTCGCCGCCGAAATAGAATTGGAGCATCTCATCGAATCCCTCGACCCCCTTATGTTCCTGCTGCGACGCTTTGTTGATCGCCTCTGCCTCGACCTTCAAGGCGTCGCACTCGCTGCCGCCGAAATTGACCTTTGCCTACGGCTCGATGACGACAAATCGCACCAACGCTCGATTCGTCTGCCCGCACCTACTGCATCCCCTGACCTGCTCTTCCGCACGCTCCAATCTCACCTCGAAACCATATCAACTGATGCCGCTATCGTTGCCGTGCGCTTAGAGTTATTCCCCACCCGTCCCCTCCATCGGCAACAAGGTCTGTTCGACGCCGGACTCCGCGATCCGCACGGTTTTTCCGAAACCCTTGCCCGCGCAGCGGCCCTCCTCGGTTCCGACCAAGTCGGCACCCCTCAACTCGCCGACACCCATCGCCCCGACTCCGCCAGCCTCCGCGCGCCCGCTACTGGCGAAGCCATTCCTTCCGCTGCCATCGCTACCCTGCCCGCGCTAGGAGTCCCTCTCCGTCGCTTCCGACCGCCCCGTCCCGCCCGAGTTGAATTAGGAACCGACTCCCACGCCCCAGCCTATGTGTGGAGCGATCACCTCAGTGGTGAAGTTCAGGATTATCACGGCCCCTGGCGAGCGAGCGGCGACTGGTGGCAATCCGATCAAACTTGGTCGCGCGAAGAATGGGACATCGCGCTCGGGCCACCTCACCACGGTCTCTACCGCCTCACCGAAACTCCCACCGGATGGCATCTAGATGGTGAATATGACTAGCGCGCAGGGACGCGCGATGCGTCCCTGCGAAGTATCAAGTAGCACGCGCTCCGCGAAGTCCCAAGTAACAAGTATCAAGTATCAAGTATCAAGAATTTCAGACCCAAGTTCACCGCGCTTAAGCCCATCTTTCTCTTTCCTCTTTATCTTTCTCTTTATCCCCAATCTGCCCGCCGCCCACTCCCTCATCCCCCCTCTTACTCGTTCTCGTTCATCTGCCTCTCAGGCCCCTCCTGACGAAACATAAAGATAAAGAGAAAAGACTAAAGAAAGTGGACCACTCCGCTGTCTCGAGAATGAGAACGAGAACGAGTAAGAGGGCCGATTTTCAAGCTCACCTATCCTCCTTTGCCTTCCTCCCCCTACCACGAACTCCACGCCAATAGCGCATTCAGTTTTTTGCGCGGCGCCTCTATGCCTGCCGATCTCGCGGCTGCGGCTGCGCGCCTCGAACTGCCCGCGATGGCCGTCTGTGATCGCGACGGATTTTATGGCACTCCGCGTTTCTATCACGCCGCCAACGATGTCGGGGTGCGGCCTCTCGTCGGCACCGAGATCACCCTGCGCGACGGCACAGCTCTTCCCCTCCTCGCCGCCAACCGCACCGGTTACCAAAATCTCTGCCAACTCATCTCACACGCCAAGCAGGAACCAAGATTCCCGCTCCACTCCACCGTTGTCGGGCATAAAGCCCGACCCACCTCAAACTCTCAATGTGGGTCGGGCGTTCCTGTCCGCCATAGCCTCGGCGAAGGAGGAACGCCCGACATTCGCCCCACCCCCTCCGATCTCCGCGAACGCAAACGCCCTTGCTACGCGACCTGGGACGAAGTCGCTCAATACTCCGAAGGCGTTATCGCGCTCGCGGGCGACGCCGAAGGCCCGCTCCTCTCAGCTTGGCAGACCGGCGGCAATGACGCCGTCGCCGCGCCCCTCGATCACCTCCAACGCATCTTCGGTCCCGACCGACTCTACGTCGAAGTCCAGCGTCACCACGTCCGGGGCGAAGAACGCACCGTGCGCTTCCTCCGCGACCTCGCCGCCAATCAGAAACTCCCGCTGCTCGCTACCGGCGGCATCACCCACGCTGACCGCTCCGCTCGCTCCATCGCGGATGTATTCACGTGTCTGCGACATCACACCACGCTCGACGGCGCCGGGCGTCTCCTCGCCCCCAACGCCGAACGCCAGGTTCGCTCCGGTCGCCTCATGGCGGAAAAGTTCGCCGACCTGCCCGACGCCATCACCAACACCGCCCGTCTCGCCGATCGTCTTGACTTCACCCTGCAAGACCTCGGCTACGCCTTTCCCGATTTCCCCGTCCCGCCTTGGGATAACATGCCGTCACACCTGCGCCGGCTCGTCTACGCCGGTATCCGCGATCTAATCCCCCGCATCACGACTCGTTACCGCCGCCAGATCGACACCGAACTCGCCCTCATCGATCGGCTCGGGTTTTGCGGCTACTTCCTGATCGTGGCCGACCTCTGCAAGTGGGCCCGTTCCCATGGCATTCTCGTGCAAGGCCGAGGCTCCGCAGCCAACAGCGTCGTCTGCTATGCCCTGCGCATCACCGCCATCGACCCCGTGAAGAACCACCTCCTCTTCGAACGCTTCCTCAGCGAAGGCCGCATCGGCGCCGGCGGTCGTCCGTCGTGGCCCGACATAGATCTGGACCTGCCCAGCGGTGGACTCCGTGAATCCGTCATCCAAGAAGTCTACCGACGCTACTCGCCGCACGGCGCGGCTATGACCGCCAACGTCATCACCTACCGTGGTCGTGGGGCCACTCGCGAACTCGGTAAAGTGCTCGGGCTCTCCGACGACATCATGGGGCGATTCTCCAGACTCTTTCACGGTGGAGACTTCCCTCACACGATCGAACTCGAGGAGCAACTTGCCAAATCTGGGCTGCCTCGAGCCCACCCCCGAGCCGCTACCCTCGCGCGACTCCATCAACAACTCCACGGCCTGCCCCGCCATCTCGGCCAACACTCCGGCGGCATGGTGATTTGCGGTGGGCGACTCAACCAAGTCGTGCCGCTCGAGCCTGCCTCCATGCCGAATCGCGTAGTGGTCCAGTGGGACAAGGACGACTGCGAGGACCTCGGAATCGTGAAGGTTGATCTCCTCGGTCTCGGCATGATGGCGACCCTCCAGGATTGCTTCGAACTCTGTGCCGACCGCGGCGAGGAACTCTCCCTCTACACCGTTCCCGCCGACGATCCGAAGACCTATCAAATGATGCAAGAGGCTGATACCATCGGAGTCTTCCAGATCGAAAGCCGCGCCCAGATGTCGAGTCTGCGCCGTTTCAAACCTGCCTGTTTCTACGATGTCGCCATGCAAGTCGCGATCGTGCGCCCCGGGCCTATCGTGGGGCAACTCGTTCACCCCATCATCGCCCGCCGCCACGGTGGAGAACCCATCGTCTGCCTCGATCCCGAAGTCCACGAGCGCCTACTCCCCATTCTCGAACGCACTTACGGCGTCGTGCTCTTCCAAGAGCAGATGCTCGCCTGCGCCATGGAGCTCGCCGACTACAACGGCGCCCAAGCGGAAGAGTTGCGCCGCGCCATGGGATTCAGTCGCGGCACCGAACGCCTTGAACGCGGCCTCACCAATCTACGCACCGCCATGCGCAAGCATGGTTGGTCCGACCGCATCATCGAGATGTTGATTGAGTCTGCCTCCAACTTCGCGCTCTACGGATTTCCCGAATCGCATTCGATGAGTTTTGCGCTCCTCGCTTACGCCAGCACCTGGCTAAAAGCCCACCGGCCAGCCGAGTTTGTCGCCAGCCTGCTCAACAACCAACCCATGGGCTTTTATGGGCCCGCCACCCTCGTCCAGGATTCCCGCCGCCACGGCGTGAAGTTCCTCCCCGTCTGCGTCCAAACGTCTGACTGGTTATGCACGCTGGAGGTGGCTCCGCCGCCTCCAGCGAAGTGCCAAGTATCAAGTAACAAGTATCAAGAGACGGAAGAGCAGCCGCTGTTGGTGGCCGAGCCCACGGGGTCAGGTCGTAGACAAAGTGTAACGCAGCGAAGCGAAGTTCACTTTTCACGACCTGACCCCTTACCCGGTGCGAACGACCCCGACCAGCCGAACCCAGAAGAGAAAGAGAAAGAAGAACGAGAAAGAACAAATCAGCGCAAAGCACCCACCCCTCGAGCCACCCCGCCAAAATCCGAAATCGGAAATCCGAAATCGGAAACCCCAAAGATTCCCCGGGTGCGACTTGGTCTTTGTTACCTAAAGGGACTCTCCGAAAAGAACACCCAAGCCATGCTCGAAGCGCGCGCCGAACGCCCTTTTTCCGACATCGAAGATTGGCTCGTTCGCACCACATTCTCGCCGGCCAATCGGCGCGCCCTCGCCGCCAGCGGCGCCCTCAATGCTTTCGCCACTCACCGCCGTGCCGCGCTGTGGCAAATCGAAGCCGCTTGGTCCGCCGATGAACCGTTGCTGCAGCGGGCCGATAGCCCGCTGCAGAAGGACCAAGTAACAAGTAGCAAGAATCAAGAGGCTGAAGAGCAGCCGCTCCTCGCGGCAGAGATTGAAACACAGCCTCCGGGGGCCGCGTCGTTAAAAAGTGAAACGCAGTCCCAGGGAGACGAAGTTCACTTTTTCCGACCTGACCCCTTTCCCGGTTCGACTGCGAATCCACCTAGCACCACCGAGGAGAAAGAGAACGATAAAGAGGAAAGAGAAAGATTCGATCCCTCAAACCACGTCTCCAGCTCCCCTTCTTCGCATTCCGAAACCCCCAATCCAAAATCCGAAATCCTATCACCCATGTCGCTCGGAGAACGCGTGCAGGCTGACTTCACGTTGATGGGACTTACCGCCGGCATGCATCCGATGGCGCACGTGCGCTCCTCCTTACCTGATGTCTGGCGGGCCAGCGATCTACCTCTCGCCAAAAACGGCATCAAAGTCACGGTCGCCGGCAGCGTGATTTGCCGTCAACGCCCCGGCACCGCCAAGGGTTTTGTTTTCATCTCCCTTGAAGACGAAACCGGCGTCGCCAACTGCATCGTAACTCCCCCGAAGTTCGAAGCATACCGCCTCGTCATCAACCTCGAGCCCGCCCTGCGAATCACCGGCCAACTTCAGATCCAACACGGAATCATCCATATCAAGGCGACCACCATCGCGGCGCTCCGCCTCTCCGAAGTCTCAGCCCAAGCCTCCCACGATTTCCACTAAGGCTCAATCCGCCACTAAGGCCACAATCCACGCGACGATCGCTTTCGCATCGGTCTCAGCTAACTCCTCCAGACTCGGTGCGTTCCCATGCGAACGTCGCCCCGTGCGAACGTCGCCCCGTGCGAAAATTCTCCATCTGCTTCAGCAGATACCAATCCGGCTGACGCGTGAGAGGTGGCGCCCGCTCGCGGCGTCCTCCTTCTCCGCGATCCCCGTGGCACGCCGCACAATCGCTCAGGTAGTGCTCTTCAGCACGAGGAGTAATTTCCGCATCGAGCGTCACGCGTTCAGGGTTCGGCGCCATCGACTCAATAAACCGGCCGACAAACGCGAGGTCTCGTTCGCCCAAACTCTTCGCCTTAATCTGCATGAGCTGACCTGCCGCATCATCATCGTGCTCACCGCGCTGCCCGCGCCGAAACTCACGCAACTGATCTGTCACATACCACCGCGGCAATCCTGCAATCGATGGTGCATTCATCTCCCGAATCCCCATCCCCCTGCTCAAATGACAATCCATACAATTGTCCCGGTAGACCACAAAGCCCCGATCTTCTACCTCCACCGCCGCCAAGGTCACCACGGTCCATCCAAGAAAAATTAATGTAAGCCTAAACACGGGCGAGAATCCAAACGTGTCACCGATCATCTTCGCGACCTTAAACTCCGGAGAATCATCAGGACGCGGCGACGGGTCCACTTTCACGTTTCTTAGGGGCAAACAGCACCTCAGAACCCCTCCGGCGCCTAACGAGTCCTAACAATGGACTCAATGGAGGATTGCGGGTGCTCCCAGACATGGTGCGATGCCTTAGTGGCAAGTAATTCGCTCGCCCTCCCAAAATCCTCTCCTATGAACCGCAAATTCATCTCGTTCATCACCTTGTTCTGTCTGGGCTCAGCATCACTGTGGGCCAATCTTGTGCTCTTCTGGAACGATCAGGTGCTCAACGCCACCCGCCTCTCTCGCAACCCTCCCCCGATTGCTTCCCTGCATCTGGCCACTTACCACGCCGCGATCTTTGATGCGGTCAATGGATTCGACCGAGCTTACGAACCGTGGTTAGTCGACGAGGTGGCGCCCGCCGGAGCCGACCGTGACGCCGCCATCGCCTCAGCCGCCTACACCGTGTTGCAAGCTATCTGGGGCAACGAGGTCAACCCACGTGTCCTTCGCAAGGCCTATGACGAAGCCCTCGCCGGTATCGCCGATGGCGAAGCCAAAACCGCCGGCCTCAAATGGGGCCAGTACGTGGCGCAACGCCTCCTCGCCAATCGCTCCGACGCCGGACTCAACTTGCCTTACGCGGGGGCCATCATGTCGAACGACGTCGGCAAATGGCGCGAAACCCCTCCGGCCTTTCGTCCCCCCGTCTCTCCCGCCGTCGCCCACGTTCGTCCGTTTGTGATGAAAAGTGCTGCGCAATTCCGTGCGCCACCTCCTCTCGATCTCGACTCACCCGAATATGCCGAGCAACTCGCCTTCACCGCCAAGGTCGGCGCCCGTGACGATGCCGAACGCGACGAATACCAAACGCTGTCCACGCCGTTCTGGGCCGACGATCTCGGCACCGCGACGCCGGCGGGGCACTGGAACGTGATCGCCCAGGATGTGATCAAGCGCGAAGGTCTGGACGTCACCCAATCCGCCCACCTCCTCGCCCTCATCAACCTCGCCGCCGCCGACGCTGGCATCTCGTCCTGGGAAGCGAAATTCCACTACCTCCACTGGCGACCCGAAACCGCCTTGCGTGAAGCAACGAGCGATCTCAACGCCCACATCGAAGCCAAACCGGAGTTCATTCCAAACATGGCTTCACCCGCTCACCCGACCTACACCTCGGCCCACTCGACCTTCACCGGTGCCGCATCGCGGATGTTGGCCCTCTACATCGGCACCGACGACTTCCAGTTCTCGGCCACGTCCGACGGTCTTCCCGGCGTCGTGCGTTCCTACGACAGTTTTTCTGAAGCCTGCATCGAGCTCAACATGAGCCGCGTCTGGGGTGGCATCCACACCATGATCGATGTCGTCGAGGGTCGTCGCGCGGGCATCAAAATTGCCGACCATGTTTTCGCCACCACGCTCCTCCGGAAGAAATAACCCGCCTCCGCCCTCTTACTCTTTCTCTTTCTCTTTCTCTTTCTCGCGCCCGAGAGGGCGCAACCCCGCCGGAACAATTCCTCACTTCCAAATTCGAGAACGAGAACGAGAACGAGTAAGACGAAGAGAATGATACCGACCACCATGACTTCTTTTCGTCTTTCCATTTTCGGAATCCAAGCGTCCATCGCTTTGGTAGTTGGGTGTGGCGCGACGGCCGGTATAACCAACGCCACACCGCTCACCGACTACCCATTGGCCCAGCGCCAAGCCGCCCCCGCGGGCCAGTCACCGTTTACCTTACTACCTGCTGAGCAAAGCGGCCTGACCGTGCCCAACCTCTACAACGATCCGCGTATGTGGGGAGATCGCTTCCGCGAATACACCCTGGGAGCCCTCGAGACCGGGCTGGCCGTGGCCGACTTCGATCGCGACGGCATGCCGGACATTTACGCCGTTTCTAAAAACGGCCCGAACGCGCTCTACCAACAAACCGTTGCCGGGCGCTTCCACGACATCGCCGCGGTCTGTGGCGTAGATGTGGGCGACGACCCCGCCGGCCAAACCGGCGCAGCCGCCGTGGACATTGATCAGGATGGTTGGATGGATATCTACCTGTCGCGGCTCGACGCCCCGAATCTGCTCTTCGTCAACAACGGCGACGGCACCTTCGCCGAACGCGGAGCCGCCTACGGTCTCGATATCCACGACGCCTCCGTCCACGCGTCCTTCGCCGACTATGATGGCGACGGTGATCTCGATGCCTACATTGCCACCAATATTCTCGACTTCGCCCAGAGTCCCACCGGTCAGCCCGACTACCTGATGCGCAACAACGGCGATGGCACTTTCACCAACGTCGCTCTCGACGCCGGTATCTGGGGCAAGTCCCAAGGTCACACCGCCATCTGGTTCGACGCCAACCGCGACGGCTGGCCCGACATCTATGTCGCCAACGATTTCGAAACCCCGGATCGCTTCTACCTCAACAACGGCGACGGCACCTTCACCGATGTCGTCGACGAACGACTGCCGCACGTGACCTACTTTTCCATGGGAGCCGACGCCGGCGACCTGAACAACGACGGCGAAATTGATTTTCTGGTCGCCGACATGCGCGACCAAACCCGCGCCGGTTACATGACCGGCATGGAAGAAATGGGACGCGGCCTCTGGGAAAACGAACGCGTCGCCGAACTCATTCCCCAATACATGTGGAATGCCGTCTACCTCGGCACCGGCACTGACCAATTCGAGGAAGTCGCCCATCTCACCGGGATGAATGCAACCGGTTGGACGTGGGCCGCACGCATCGCCGACCTCAATAACGACGGCCGCTCCGATGTGTTCTACACCAACGGCATGTTGCGTAACTTCATCGATGCTGATCCTGTCTCTTATACACATCTCCGAGCCCACGAGACCGAGGCTGATCTC
>CAJXQX010000022.1 GCA_913058185.1 uncultured Verrucomicrobiota bacterium | reverse complement strand
GCTCGAAGCAGAATCCTCCACTCAAGGGAAGGGCTCCAGTCGGCCTCCGGCCTCCTTCCGCCCATCCCTTGACTTACTCTACACCCTCAACCACTACATCAACCCATCCAGACTAACTGTTTAGGTGGACCAGTTTGGGTAACCCGACCAGTTCCGACACACTTAAGTAAGTTCACTCGGCGTTAACCTGTATAGCGATGTCGGAGGGGCGAATCAAAGGGGCAGTTCGGCAGAGCTGCTTCTTTTTTTATTTCTACCGACTGAAACTTGCCATCGATGATCTGTAAAAAGCGGGCATGTCCATCGACTTGAGAACCGCTTTTAGTTCTGGCGAGGCAGTCCCAAAAATTTCTATCTTTGCAATTTCAAAGTATCCTAAAAACTCGCCGAAAAGGCCCTCTAATTTACCTCCCTCTGAGACATTCTGGACGTGAGTTAAAACGGCATCCGAACTCTGGTAGCGCTCAATGAGAGTAATCTTACCCTCAGATTCATAAAAACCCCATCCAAGTGACTGGGGCTCATTGTTGTCGATGGCATCTGTGTAAACCTTGGAGAAGTTTGTAATATCCTCTGAGTTTTTGCCGCTGACGGGCTTTAGTTCCACAACAAAAATGATTTCATCTTCGTTGTAGGTCGTTTGTGACTTTTCTGCACATCCAGAGAAAAGAATTACCAGTAGAACAATTAATCGCATGCTGTTGGATTGCCATACTGTAGAATGAAGGTGAAGCAATTTCCTTAATTTTTTCTCATCGGTAGATGGGTTTCTAAGGGCAATCACCCGATTTGGATGGTATAATAAACCATGATGATGGAAGCCCCAGAACTAAAGGAGAGTATCGCTGAGGCGGTACATGAATTTGCGAGCAAGAAGCAGGCGGAGGGCGTTAAGAGCCTGTCTAGGATGAACCCTGAGAAAGTGGGTTTAATCCTCTACTTGTTCTGCCTCGGAGTTAGCCAATCCCAGATGGTTAAGAAGTACGGGTTTTGCCATAAGACGATTAAACACACCCTGATGGAATATGCCGATCATCTTGGCCAATGGACCGAGGTTGGAGCGAGACTGAGCAAGCAACTGTTCCTTAACCTGCATTCTCTTGAGGAAGACATCATTGAGGAGGTGAGGGAGAGAATGGAGAGCGGAAAATTGAAGGCTACGTTCCGCGACATTGGTGACGTCGGCGGGCACCATGATCTTCGGCGGTTTCCTGCCGGGTTGCTCCAAATGTGGAACCTTGATCGGAGCAGGTGTGCTGATTACGAGAGGCGGAGGAAATTCCAGTTTCAGTTCAACGGTCTCTGCTGCGAGTGAGGAAAGCCCAACGAAGGAGGCCAGAGCCATGAGAGAGGATTTTAAAGGGGGATTAGTCATATAAAACTATTCGAAACCTAGCAATTCGCGGCACCCAACGAGAGTCGCGAATTAATTTTTCGCATATCCGAATGCGCAAAGGACACTCCCTTAAGGTTCGAGCTGCTTGAGTTCAATATTACGAAACCACACGCCTTGGCCCTCAGCCTGCAAGGCAATGTGCCCTGATTCGATCAGCAGAGGTTTGCCGGCTTTGATCAAGTCCTGCGCGCCGAATTTCTCGTCATTCGGATCCAGCGAAGGTTTTTCGAATCGCAGCACATCCTCACCGTTCACCCGGTGAACGATCGACTCACCGCCTCGCACTTCGATTTCGACGGAGATCCACTCGCCCGCGGGAAATGTAGGGGCCGACGATTTTACGATGTGCTGAGTGATCGTCTCACCATCGATTTCGATCAACGTTCCCGGCGTGCAAACATTACCGGTCTGACGGGGCCCTTTGCCCTCGTCCGCCAAAAATTGGAACTCTACACTGACCGGGAAATTCTGGTTGAGCTTCATTTCATGCGCTGGTTGCGCGTGCACCATGAAGCCGCTGTTCAGATTCACGTAATGCGGAGCATCGGGCATCATCTCACCCTCGAAACGATATTCCATCCGCAGCAGGTAATGCGAATAAGACTTCTCTGAATACAGGTGACCGAACCGTCCGTCGAACTCCCCATAGTTCTCGTAGGACACCTTGAGAATCCCGTCCTCGACCCGAAACGTATCGTGCACATTCACCCCAACCTCATGTTTCGTTATCTTGGGGACCCAACCGTCCAAATTCTTACCGTTGAAAATGGGGGCCCATTCTCCACCTGCCAAACTCGATGTGGCTAAACTCAGAATTGCGAAGGGTAGAAACAAACGACGTATCATAGACCCTAGCAATAAACGGCCAGAGATGGTTTTCGATCAGAATCCGGTCGCTGGCCGAATTAACGTAATTTGTCCTGACAAACACGCGCCCACTCAACCATTGACCAATAATCATCTCGTGTAATCACCCTCAGTTCGGTCCTTTCGCGGGCAATGAGATTTCGTCCTCTACCCCTGAGTATCGTCGCCTTCGCATTTGCGACGAGTATGCTCACCGCTGCTTCGTCGGCCGCCTCCGAGCGTCCCAATATCATCTGGCTCATGCTGGAAGACTGGAGCCCGGATCTTGGTTGCTACGGCACCAAAGGAATCGAAACCCCTCACGTCGACCGCCTCGCCGCCTCGGGCGAGATGTATCTCAATGCCTTCTGCACGGCACCCGTTTGTTCCTCCTCTCGATCCGCCATGATCACCGGATTCCACCAGAACTATGTGGGCGGGCATCAACACGACACGAAAGGCGACGACCGCAAACCTCTGCCTTACGGAATCAAACCGTTTCCCGTTTTGCTCCGAGATGCCGGTTACTTCACCGCACTGATGATATCGGAGAAGACGCACCATAATTTTGACGCCGATCTCGGTTTCATGGGGGCCGATTGGAACGAACGGGCCAATGGCCAACCCTTCTTCGCTCAGATCACCTTGACCGGCACGCATCGCCCGTGGAGTCGTGACCCCATCAATCCGATCGACCCCGCTGACATCGAATTGCCACCCTATTACACCGACACGCCGCTCAACCGTCGGGACTGGGCCAACGGTTTGGAACAAATGCAGATTTGTGACCGCGAAGTCGGTGCCCTTGTCCAACGACTCGAAGACGAAGGACTGAGCGATAACACCGTCATTTTTCTAATTGGCGACAACGGTCGCTGCCACATCCGCGGGAAACAGTTCCTCTACGAGCCAGGCCTCCAAGTCCCCCTCATCGTAAACTGGCCCGATCAGGTAAAACCGGGTCAGGTTCGCTCCGAACTCGTGCAAATGATCGACGTCACCGCGACGATTCTCGACGCGGCCCAGGTGACACCGCCCTACGAACTCCATGGCAAAAACCTCTGGTCCGAGGAAATCAAAAACCGCGACCACATCTTCGCCGCTCGCGGTCGGATGGGACTTACGCACGACGCGAGCCGCACCGTTCGCGGACATCGCTACAAACTGATTCACAATCTCATGCCCGAGCGCGCCTGGCTCCAATACAGCGGCTACAAGGAAGACAATTATCCCATGTTGGCCGAGATGAGTGTGCTCTTCCTCGAAGGAAAATTAAACGCGGATCAGGCCAAATTCTTTGCGACCTCCAAACCGGAATTCGAGCTCTACGATTTAGCGGAAGATCCGCACGAATTGGAGAACTTGGCTGATTCCTCCGCTCTGGCCGCGGTCAAAACTGACCTACTGACCCGCCTGAACGACTGGAGGGAATTTATCCGCGACGAGGGCGTATCCGATGAGTTCCGTTACGGCGGTCGCCCCGACACCTATCCCACGAGATCACTCGAAGGTTGGAAAGCCCGCCAGGCGGCTTGGCAGAGCTATGTTTTCCGGGCACCAGACGAAAACGTGGTTCACCCCTTCAAGCAGAAATACTGATCGGATCACCCGTCCGGAGGTCGTCTTCGAGGTGCGTGCCTAACTCGAAAAACCTGCTAGTTCCGAGCTATCAGTTTACGCTGCTCCAAAGTGAGCAATGCACGCACATCCACTTGGTATTTGGCTTGGCGTTTCACAATGGCACGAAAGCCGTCACCTTGCTGCGCGGTGAGGTCCGCCGAGGCTATCATACCTTCCAGTAGTGCAGCGCCTTTTACCCCCTCGGCTCGTAAGCGGGATGTTTCGTGGTCGCGGCGGTGAATCGTATTAAGATCAATGCCATGCTGAATCCGAGTCTCACGAATCTCACGACCGAGAGTTCGATCCATTTTAGCTAACTGAGTATCCTGCTCCGCGGTAAGCGCAGCTGCGGCTAACCTCTGACGCGTATAATAGCTCGTGAGTAGAGGAAGATCATCCACGCCGGAAAAATCGTATACGCCCATCCTCAGTTCAAAATCGACCAGGGCATCAACCAATAACGAATGCTTCAGGCGGGTTTCCCGATCATCCCAAGTGACATCATTTCGTTCGCCGATATCGTCCTTGATATTATACAATTTCGTAGTGCCGCTGCGATAAGCGAGTAGCTTCCAGTCGCCCTCACGAACCGAAGCATATAGGTCCTCATAGGCACGGTAGCCAAAGATAGCTTCGGGCCGGGTCCATGTTTTCTGACCGCGCAACGTCGGCACGAGTGAGATGCCATCGAGATTGTCATAATCAGACGCGTCACCTCCGGCAATCTCCACTAGAGTAGGAAACAAATCCGTTGATTGCACAATGCTCTCCTGCTTCACGTGCGACGCCGTCACTCCGGGCCAATTAATCATAAACGGCACGCGTGCGCCACCTTCGTAAAGGGTATCAGAACGCTTCCCGCCATGAAACGGTGGATTCTCAAAATACCCGCCTTGATCGGACAAGAAGATGATAATCGTCTCACGTTCGATTCCTTTGCCACTGAGCGCCGCACGGACCCGCCCCACGGAGTCGTCGACCGATTTAACCATGGCGGCATAGTTGGCATAGAGCCCCGTCATTCCTTTGGCTTCAAAGTGCTTCACGTAGTCCTCCCGACCCTGATGCGGTCCGTGCACGTTGTAATACCACATCGAAATCATGAAGGGCTGGTCGCGATCGTAGTCTTCGATAAACCCCACCGTTTCGTCCGTTAACAAATCGGTGAGATAGCGTTCGGTCTCATCCTGCAGCACATCCGAATTTTTAAAATACTCCGGATAATACGAACTTGGATGCCCCGCATTACTGGTGCCAATTTGCCGATCAAATCCTTGTTCAATCGGATGATAAGGTTCGTGCCCGAGATGCCACTTACCCGCGAAGAGATTGTAGTAACCCAGATCACTTAACGCTTCGGCATAAGTCACATTTTCCAGCGGCACCCAATTGCGACTGGGGAATTGCGCCGGATCCGTTTTGAGCAGATTAAACTCTTTTTCCGTGCGCGCATACTTATCGAAACCATTTGCCTCATCTTTAGGAATATGACGCACCATACGCAGCCGCGCCGGATGCTGCCCAGTCAAGAGCGTCGCGCGGCTCGGGCTGCAAGTTGGCGTGGCTATGTAGGCCTGCAGATAATCGACTGACTCCTCCGCCAAAGCATCGATGTTCGGTGATTCAAAGATGGGATTCCGATAGCCGAGATCGGACCAACCCATGTCATCGACGAAGAAGAGCACGATGTTCGGCTGCTCCTGCTGGGCCGCGCCCAGAGGCAAGGCCGTCAGCACGGCAATGAAGATCGTAAACGCGAGGCTGGAACGGGACGTATTCATTTCGATTTAGACGTTTTTAGAATGTATTTCTTCCAAGCTTGAGTGGCCATCAGTTCACCACTTTCCAGACGCTCCCACAGCTCGGGAGCCTGCTGTTTCACGCCTTCGCGAACGAGCTGAGCGCCCATGCCTTGATCCGGACTTCGTCGCCCCAGATCCATCAACCCAAAGTCGCGATTTTCGGCCTGCCACTGGCGTTCGCGATTACGCATATCGTGGAGCGCATCCCTGTAACGGGAATCATCAGCCAAGTTCACCATTTGGTCCGGATCATTACGTAAATCATAGAGTTCCTCCACTGGTTTGCGGTCGGCGAAAAACGTCATGCCCGCATGGGTGAGTTCACGCTGTTCTTTCAAACGACGCATCACATGCAGCGCGGGTCGGTTGATTTCGAGGTAAGCCTGATCAGTCGCCCAAGGAACTTCGGGCATGTAGTTGCGGATGTAGGAAAATTCTTTGGTCGTGATACCGCGGGAGCACTCGTCGATTTCATCCCAAATGTCACGGGCAGTGCGCACATACTCATGATTGGGCGATTCGGCCACGCGGAGAAAAGACTGTCCCGTGAGATAGTCCGGCTGATGCGCCCCCGCTAGTTCCAACACCGTGCGCGATATATCGGTCGTGGTAACCAACTCCTCCACTACCGTGCCGGCTTCAATCAGCCCCGGAGCCCAAACAATCATGGGCACGTGCACGCCGCTCTCATGCAGGTAACCCTTCCCGCGCAGATTACAGCGACCATTGTCGGCAATAAAGATGATGATCGTATTGTCCGCCAGTCCTTGAGCTTTCAGGTCATCCATGAGAACGCCGACTTCTGCATCCATATACTCCACCGTATCCAAATACGTCGCCCAGTCATAGCGAATCTCCGGCGTGTCGGCAAAGAATGGCGGCAACTCGACGTCGGCCAGTTTAACTGGATCCGCAGACGCTTCCCGAACCCCTTTCCACCAATCCCCGCGATGAGTCACTTTGAGTTGGATCTGGCTGAAGAAGGGCTGTTGGGCAGCGGAGAAATCTTCGCGCGCATGAAAGATCCCGAACTGAGTGACTCCGTCATACGGGCCAGTCGTCTGAGTCTTGAAATTGCAGTCAATCTTAGTGCCCTTCTCCAGCACGGTTGAATGCCCCAGCAATGCCGTATAACCTGCCTCCCGTAACCAATAAGTGATGGGCTTATAGGGAGCCATCAGCGGCACGTCACGATTGCTCCGGTGGTGCTGCGCGTTGATCACGTTTTGGTTCACGCCCACCATCATGGCTGATCGATTGGGTGAACAGATTGGGTTCGAAGCATAAGCCCGCGTGAATAGCGCCCCCTCTTGAGCAAGACGATTCAGATTGGGAGTCTGCACTCCGGCCATGCCGTAACACTCTAGATCCAGCCCCATATCTTCAGCCATGAGCCAAATGATATTGGGACGCGCCTGCTCTGCGGCTGCCGATGAGATACTGGAGAGCACGCCACCAAAAGTGAGGAGCATGACTAAGATTCTAAGGAAAACGGGACGCATAGGGAAATTGAGGTAGAGTGGTTTATTAAACGGGCGAATCCTTGGCCGCTTTGAGTCCGGCAGAATCACGTAGATCCGCCAAGGGTTCCCGTCTCTTTCTACTATAGCGTTCGCTGATTCGAGATGTTAGCTCCGCCGCGAGTGAAAAGATATCCGTTAGGATTTTAAGATAAGCTCCCAACATCCGATAATAGTGGAAGGCCTCCCGACCTAGGTCAGTCAACTCAACGGTTAACCTTCGTCGCTCAACTCAACCGTTTACGTCCACTGTATTTCGGCTCTCCCTCCTCCCTACCCCATGCAATCCGTCGATTACTTTGTCATCGTTATCTACCTCGTCGGCATCGTCGCCGCCGGCATGGTTTTCGCCGGGCGAATGAAGTCGTCCTCCGATATGTTCGCCGCGGGCGGTCAGTCGCCGTGGTGGGTCTCCGGATTGTCGGGTTTTATGACGATGTTCTCGGCCGGAACCTTCGTGGTGTGGGGGGGCATCGCCTACCGCTACGGTTTCGTCGCCGTCGCCATCAACATGTGCTACGGCGTGGCGGCTTTGTTTGTTGGCTGGTTTGTGGCCGGAAGGTGGCGAGCGATGGGCGTCAGTTCCGCCGCTGAGTTTCTACAACTTCGCTTCGGTGGGGCGGTGGTGCAATTCTACACGTGGTTCCAAGGTGCCGTAAATATTGGTTCGCTGGGCGGTGCCATCTACGCGCTTTCCATGATCGTCGCGGCCCTCACCCCCCTCTCGGATGGTCATCTGCTGGCCGACGCCGCGACCGGGCATCTCTCCGTTCCGCTGACCTCCATCATCCTCTGTCTGATTGTGATCGCGATCACCTTCGCCGGCGGACTGTGGGCGGTGCTCATGACCGACGTGCTCCAGTTCGTGATCCTCGTGGTCTCGGTGCTATTCGTCGTTCCATTGATTTTGGCTCAGGTCGGCGGTTGGAACGCTTTCATCGATCAAACTCCAGAGGGCTTCACGTCAATGGTCGCGGACGATTTTACCGGATGGTTCCTAACGGGCTGGATCATTATTCATTTCTTCAAGATCGGTGGCGAGTGGGCCTTCGTGCAGCGTTTCACCTGCGTGCCCACCTCGCGCGACGCCAAAAAGGCCGCCTATATTTTCGGGGCGATGTATTTGATCAGTCCATTATTTTGGATGATCCCGCCACTCGTCTATCGCGTGATCAATCCTGACGCCGACCACGAACAGGCCTACATTCTCGCCTGCCAAGCGGTGCTCCCACCCGGCATGCTCGGACTTATGATCGCCGCCATGGCTTCGGCCACCGCGAGTATGGCGACCACTCAACTCAACGTGTTTGCCGGAGCGTTCACCACCGAGGTCTATCAACGCTTCATCAACCGCACCGCCGCCGATGCGCAGGTCGTGAGGGTTGGGCGTATTGTCACAGTCATTTTGGGCTGCGTTGTCGTGGCCAGTTCGTTGCTCATCCCCCGTTACGGATACACCCGTTTCATCCTGGATATCACGACCTTGATCACGGGCCCGCTGGTATTGCCGACAATCTGGGGACTGTTCTCTCGCAAGATCGGAATGAGCGCGGTCTGGACGACTGCGATTGTTGGTTTTCTCTCCGCTCTCGTGGTGAAATTTGGCTTCTCCACCCATGGATTCCTGGTGGACGTGAGTTTCCTGAGCTCTCTCTGCGATTGGGTAGCAGACAACCGCCGGGTCGCCGATCTTTGTGCCGGCATCCTCGTTCCATTCTTTGTGCTGATCTTCCTCGAGGTTTTGTCCAAAAATCAACACCCGGGCTGGGACCGGATCGAAGAGTCGGCCCGCAATTTCCACGAGCAACCCGCCCGCGAGTCCTCAACGCTGCCAGCAGTCATGGTCGCGATCACCTTGGGCATAATTGCTACGGTGATGGGCGGACTGGCGATCTTCACTTCATCTGACTCGAAAACCCTCGCGGGGTTTTCGATCATTCTGCTGGGCATTGCCGCTGGTATCACCTGGGCGGTCAAACGCACTCACTAGCATAATTTTCCGGCCTTAGGTCGTAGAATTCAGTATGCTTTTGCTCGAAAAGGTATTTCGATCCTCGTGCCTTTCTGCGCGTGTCGCTAAACCCTGACCTGTTAGCCCTAAACTTACTACACCTCATGACCTTCCTCCGCCTTCTTCTGCTTGGTGTAATCTCGCTCAGCGCTGCTGCTGCCACCGATATGCGTCGTCCCAACATTCTCTGGATATTCTCCGAAGACCTTTCCCCTTACATGGGTTGCTACGGCGACCCCATCAATGCCGGCCACACGCCGACGATTGATAAATTCGCGGCTCAGGGCGTGCTATTCACCCGCGCCTTCGCCACCGCCCCCGTCTGCTCGGCCAGTCGCTCCGCCATCATCACCGGTGTCATGCAGACCACCACCGGCACGCATCAACATCGCTCCAGCCGCACCACCGACGGCGAAGTCGTCCCCGAAGAGCTGCGCATCCATCTCCCTGAGGGCATGGAAACATTGCCCGAACTCATGCGGGCTGCCGGCTACTACACCTTCAATAGCGGCAAGGATGACTACAATTTCCACTACGATCGAGGTGACCTTTACTCAACCGGCAACAGAGACGACTACGTCCCCGGCATGAACGGTTGGCAGGGCAACCACGCAAAACACAACCTCTCCATCACCCGGCAGACCTGGAAGTCCCGCCCGGATAAGGATCAGCCTTGGTTCGGTCAGATCGAAATCAAAGGCGGTAAGGCCAACAGCAAGTGGGTGCGTGAAGGCGAAGAACTCGCCGACAACGACGTGCCGTTACCGCCTTACTTCCCGGAGACCCCCAACCACCGCAAGGCATGGACTCAACATTACAATGCCGTTCGCGGAGCTGACGCTCGCGTGCAAACCATCCTCGATCAGCTCGAAGCCGACGGGGAAATGGAAAACACCATCGTCTTTTTCTTTAGTGACCACGGCAACAACCAGTCCCTCCGCCACAAACAGTTCTGCTACGAAGGTGGCGTGCACATTCCGCTCATGGTCAAAGGCAACCACCCTGCCATCGGTAGTTCGGTGGTTCGCGACGAACTCGTTTCGGCTTTGGACATCACGGCCACCACACTCTCCCTCGGTGGCGCGGCCATGCCTGACTACTTGGATGGACAGGATCTATTTGCCGACTCGTATCAGGAAAGATCTTACATGATCTCCGCCCGCGATCGCTGCGACTACACCATCGACCAGATTCGCACCGTGCGCACAGATGAATACCGCTATATTCGTAACGGCTACCTCGACCGAGCTATGCTGCAGGCTCAATACCGCGATAATCATCCCACAGTCGCCGACCTGAAAAAACTCCACCAAGCGGGCAAACTCTCGCCCTACCTCGACGAACACTGGTTTGGCCCTCGCCCCGCGGAAGAGTTATACGACCTCGCGACCGATCCTCACCAAATTCACAATCTTGCCAATGACGTCGCATTCAAAACCGAACTCGTGCGTCACCGCGCTATCTTGGACACCTGGATTCAAGAAACGGGCGATCAAGGCCAACAGCAGGAGGCTGCCGTCCAGCTCGAGGCCACCTACGATCTGTGGATTTCGAAAGAGATATTCTCCAAGGCAAAGGTGAATCCTGAATACGATCAGTTCCGCTAAGCTAACATCAACCCTCCCCTCCCCATGGATCGATTCACCCTCGGAATTCGTCTAACGGTTCTCGGACTTAGCCTGTCGCTAAGCTCAACCCTGACGGGCGCCACCACCCCCGAACGTCCCAACATTATCCTGATCATGGCCGATGATCTCGGCTACGGGGACACCGGCTTCAACGGCAACACGATCATTCAGACCCCGCATCTCGACGCGCTGTCTAAGCGTGGGATGACGTTGACCCATTTCTATGCGGGAAACTCGGTGTGTTCCCCTACCCGTGGCACGGCCCTGACCGGTCGGCATCACGATCGTTTTGGCGTGTTTAACGCTAACGCCGGTCATCTGCCGGCGCAGGAAATTACGATGGCGCGCATGCTCAAAGCTCAGGGCTACACCACGGGGCACTTTGGGAAATGGCATCTCGGCACGCTCAGTCGGACCATGACCGCAAAGGGTCCCAAACGTCGTCCCGATCTAAATTATTCACCGCCTTGGGAGCGCGACTATGACACATCGTTCGTAACCGAATCGGCCGTCACCACTTGGAACCCTGGCGTTGGTCCTCGGGCAAAAGACAACCCCTTTTACGCCGATGGTGTCGCCCTCGATGGCAACGATCCGAGTCTTTTGGGTGGAGCCGCCCGAGTCGTCGTCGACCGGGCCGTGCCATTCATCAATCAAGCCGCCTCCGATGAAAACCCCTTCCTCGCCGTGGTTTGGTTTCACGCCCCCCATGAAAACATAGAGGCCGGTCCCGAATACCTCGCCCGATACGAAGGTCATGGCGAAGCCGCTCATTTCTACGGCTGTATTACAGAGTTGGACGAACAGGTTGGACGAATCGTAACGACCCTGGAAGATGCCGGGGTATTGAAGAACACCTTAATCTTTTTCTGCTCCGACAACGGGCCCGAAGGCAAAGTAGCAGCTAATCGTCGGGTCGGCACCACCGATGGTCTGCGCGGTCGTAAACGCGCGCTCTACGACGGTGGGGTGCGGGTGCCAGCATTCGCGGTGTGGCCCGGCCACATTTCAGCGGGATCCGCCTCAGACACGCCCCTGTCGACCTTGGATTATTTCTCCACCGTGCGCGAAATCGTCGGCTACACTATGCCTGATGAACGGGCTCTCGACGGCGAAGATATCAGACCGATTCTGCGAGGCCAAACCAAAGCTCGCTACCGTGCTATCCCCTTTCGCTACCAAGGTAATATCTCATCTTTAGTGAAGGACAATTTCAAGTTCCTCCTACCTGCCGGGGAACTTTATGATCTCTCCCAAGATCGAGATGAAAGCGAAAACCTCGCAGCAGCTCATCCGCAACTCGCTGCGGCCATGAAACACGAACTCGTCGCGTTCTTCGCCGAGGTTCAACTCAGTCATGCGGGGCAGGATTACGGTTCCAGTGCTTACGAGCCCACCAACGAGTGGCGTCCACACGTCACGACCAGTTCCCCGGAAAAATCTGATCCGTGAAGCGACATCGTCCAGTGCTGCTAACGATAGGCCTGTTCGCAGGATCCCTTCCCCTGCATGCAACGGCGGACATCATGGCTTCGTTCCGCTCGGACGTTGAACCGATCCTAGACGAGTTCTGCTATGACTGCCACGGACTAGGCACCAACGAAGGCGGTGTCACGCTCGACGAATTCACTGCTGAAACCATTGCGGATACTGACCTGTGGCTTCGGGTCCTACGCAACACGCGCAGCCACATCATGCCGCCTCGAGAAGAGGCCCTCCCGTCCGATGAAGACCGGAAGAATTTACGAACTTGGATCAAGACGGGGCCTTTCGGCATCGATCCCGCGAATCCCGATCCGGGCCAACTCACGGTGCAACGGCTCAATCGAATCGAATATCAGAATACGATATACGATCTGATGGGCGTTAACTTCGATACCCGCGACGCCTTCCCGCCCGACAACACCGGCGAGGGTTTTGATAACATCGGCGAGATCCTGACGCTTTCGCCCATGCTGTTAGAAAAATACTTCGATGCCGCCATCAACATCGTCGGCCAGGCCGTGCCGCTTGAGCCTTGGATCATGCCCGAGCGAAAACTCGAAGGTGAAAAATTAGCCAAGCTGTTTTCCCCGGCACCCAACGCAGCCGATCGCTCGGACGAATACCTCCAACTTTCATTTTACGACGCCTCAACCCGCTTCGCGCAAATCGGGGTTGATCGCCCCGGTAAGTATCAAATTGGGCTGAAAATTTCGCCCAAGAGTTTTGTCAGTTTCCAAGGTTTCGATTATAGCAAATGCCGTCTGATCTTCCGGATCGATAACGAGGTAAAGATCGATCAAGAGTTCGAAAACACCTCGAGTAAAATCTTCGAATACACGTTCGATTATGACTGGGTTCCCGGAGAGCATCAGTTCTCATTCGAAGTCGTTCCCGTGTCCGTCGACCCGGAGAAAATTAAACGTCTTAAAATGCGGGTGGATCACCTCACCATTCGAGGTCCCTTCGATCGTTCACATTGGGTGCGGCCTGAGAATTATGCCCAATTCTTTCCGGGAGACGTGCCTCAAGCCCCCGCAGCGCGGCACGCTTATACAAATCAACTCCTCAGCAAGTTCGCTGCCCGTGCGTTTCGCCGCCCGGTCGATGCGATCACCCTAAAACGACTCGTGAATATGGCTGAAGAGGTTGCCGCTCAAGATGGCTTCAACTTCGAAAGCGGGATGGCTCAGGCCATGACTGCGGTGCTCGCGTCACCTCGTTTTCTTTTTCGTGAAGAAGCTATCCGAAGCGCTTCTACTCAAGACACCCGCCATCCAGAAATTGACGATTTCTCGTTGGCTTCCCGTTTATCCTACTTCCTCTGGTCCACCATGCCCGATGCGGAGTTAATGGAATTGGCGGAGAACAATCAGCTGCGCCCGAACCTAGAACAACAGATTGCGCGCATGATGCAGGATCCGCGCTCCGACAACTTCATGAAGAACTTCGCGGGCCAATGGCTGCACGCCCGCGACATCGAATCGGTCAACGTCAGTTCATTGGATATTTGGCTGCGGGACAATCCCGATCCCACGCTTTTCATCGCGCAAAAAGAATATTCGAAGTTGCGAGAAATTCCCGAGAACCAGCGCACCGCCGAACAGCAGGCTGACTACGACCGCACGCGGGCCATCGTGCGGGCCGCTTACAACATAAAACGGCCACAGTTGAAACGGCAGGAGACAACTCCCATGCGGCAAGAAACTGAAATGTTCTTCGAATACGTGATCCGCAAAGACCGTCCGATTGCCGAACTCATCGATAGTAATTACACGTTCCTCAACGAGCATCTCGCTAACCACTACGGCATTCCCGACGTGAAAGGAAGGCACATGCGCCGGGTCGAGCTCCCCGCCGGCAGCCCGCGCGGCGGTGTCCTGACGCAGGGCACGTTACTCGCCTACACCTCCAACCCCACCCGAACGTCACCCGTGAAACGTGGCGTGTTCATCTTGGAAAACATCCTGGGGACACCGCCAGCCGCTCCACCTCCGAACATCCCGGCTCTGGAAGACATCACCAATCCCGATGATCTGGCCGCCCTCAGTCTCCGCGAGACACTGGCAATGCATCGAGAGGACCCACTTTGCTCATCCTGCCACGAACGCATGGATCCCTTAGGACTCGCGCTGGAGAACTTCAACGCCATGGGCAGATGGCGTGAGTCCGAGCTCAACCAACCCATCGACATGGCGGGTCAACTAGTGACTGGAGAGACCTTTGACTCGATCCAGGAATTTAAGCACGTTCTAGCTACCGAACGCCTTTCTGACTTCTATTACTGTTTCAGTGAAAAACTTCTTACCTATGCTCTCGGACGTGGTTTGGAATACTACGACGTCGAGACCGTCGATCACTTGGTCGAAACCTTGAAATCGTCCGACGGCCGCCCCTCTGCCCTCTTTCGCGCGATCGTTTCATCCGCCCCATTTCAACAAACCCGTCACCCCAATCTCACCAACCTCTGAAGTTATGCCTCTTACCAATCCGCTCAACCGCCGGCATTTCCTAAAAGGCCTCGGGGCCACCATGGCCCTCCCCGCCTTCCACTCGTTGGTGCCGAACTCTCTCATGGCCGCCGCCAGCACGCGTGCCGCCGCGACAACCGCTACGGGCGCTCCGCTTCGAACCGCCTTCGTCTTTTTCCCCAACGGGGCGATCCCTGACCTTTGGTGGCCCGAAGGCGGCCTGACCGATTTCCGATTCAAGCACACACTCCAACCACTCGCGTCGCTGCGCGACTCCGTGCAAGTCCTCAGTGGACTGGACCAACTCAACGCTAACCCCGGATCCGATGGCGGCGGTGATCACGCCCGCGGCAATAGTGTATTCCTCACCGGCGTGCGGATCAAAAAGAGCGCAACCGATATCCGCGCTGGCGTTTCCATCGACCAGGCCATCGCGCGCGAGGTCGGACACACCACTCGCTTTCCATCGTTGGAAATGAGTTGTGTCACCAACCGCCGCACCGGCACCTGTGACACCGGCTATTCCTGCGCCTATCAATACAACTTGGCCTGGAAGAGTCCGACTAATCCCATGACGCCCGAGGCCAATCCGCGGCGGGTATTCGAACGGCTCTTCGGCGAGGGCGAGCACGGCGATCGCTCCGCCAACGCGCAACGGCGTATGGCAAATCATCGCTCGATTTTGGATTTCGTTATGACCGACGCCCGTCAGATGCAGGAACGTCTCGGCCATTCCGATCGCGAGAAACTCGACCAATATCTCACTGGCATTCGGGAAGTAGAACAACGCATCGAAAACCTCGAACAGTTCGGCTCGACCGCCGACCCTGATCTCGCCACTCCAGCCGGGGTGCCGTTCACCCATGGCGAACATATGGACATCATGTATGACATGATGCTCTTGGCATTCCTAACCGACTCCACGCGTATTGCCACGCTCATGACGGCCCACGATGGCGACAATCGCTCGCACGAAGAGATTGGAATTCCCGAAGGCCACCACGAACTCACCCACCATCAGAACCGCCAAGATCGCATCGCAAAGGTGGCGCGTATTGATCGATGGTATATCGAACGATTTGCCCGCTTCCTCCAACGCTTGGATGCGGTCAATGACGTCGATGGTCAGTCCTTGCTGCACAACTCGATGATTGTTTTCGGCAGCGGAAACGCCGATGGCAACCGTCACTCCCACGATAACCTGCCCTTTGTTTTGGCCGGCCACGGTGGCGGCCAACTCACCCCCGGACGCTACGTGAAGAGTGGATCCCAGCCTGCGACCAACATGTTCCTCAGTCTCGCAGATAAAATGGGTGTGCAAAACCTGCCCCGCCTCGGTGACTCCACGGGTTTACTATCGAGTATCTGACCTGAAACACCTCTGTATTCCATGTCTCCAGTTCTCTCGCCACACCGGTTAATTTCCGGCCTTGCGACCCTCACCATGCTGTTCGCCGGCCAGCTCACCGGCGCGGCCCCCACTCCGACTCCGCAAATGATTCCCGGCCCCGCGGTCGCGACGGACGAGCCTTACCAACCCCAGGCGCTATTACCCGGTGGAATCGTGATGCCGGTATTCCCCCCGGACTCGTCATTTCTCAACGCATCGCGCGTTCGCGAAGATGAGATCTACGAAATGCACGGACAAGTTCCGGGACGGATTCAGCGTCTCAAGAACGTGCATGTTCCTTCGATCGAGATTCATCCCGTCGAACGCAACCTCAGCACCGGAGCAGCCATTATTCTAATGTCGGGAGGAGGCCATAATCACCTGGGTATCGCCGCGGCCGGCACCGACATGGTGCCCTACTTCTACAACTACGGTATCACGACAATCATTCTCCGCTACCGCCTACGGGATGACGGCTATAGTGCCGAAGTCGACGCCGTGAACGATGCACTTCAAGCCATCCGGCTCGTCCGCAGTCGCGCCGATGAGTGGGGCATCGATCCTCTCAAAATCGGAGTCTTCGGTTCTTCCGCCGGCGGCGAAGTGGCTACTGGCACCGCGCTCAATTACCCGGCTTTCGATGCGGAAAACAACTCCACCGATGATCCGCTCGCGGGGATTAGTTCACGACCCGATTTTGTCGGACTGCTTTACACCGGCCCATCCATCCTGACCGCCAACCCCAAAGCCCCGATACCGATCGACGTGCCTCCCGCCTTCATCGCTTCGGCCAGTTACGGCGGCAAACGTCATACGATTTGGTCAACCGACTATTACATGGCGATGCTGCGCCTCGAAGTGCCTAACATCGAACTACACCTTTACGGCAACGGTGGGCATGGCGGAGGCATTACTGACCGAGGCAGAATTCCGTTCGGCACCTGGCCCGATCGATTCATCGACTGGTTCCGTGATCTCGGATTTCTCCAAAAACCGGGCATACCCACTAAAGCCGCCCAGGATACTGCCGCTCAACTCTCTGCTCAAAAATGAAAAAGATCATCACCACTATTCTGCTCTGCTGCTGTGGCGCACTAGGACTCGAAGCCCGTCCACCGAACATCATCTACATGATGTTGGACGAATGGGGTTACTTCGAATCTTCCGGTATGGAGCACCGGATTTTGGATACTCCCAACATGGATCGGATCGCAGATGAGGGCGTTCGGTTCACGCAGTTTCTCGCCGGCGCCAACGTCTGCGCGCCGACCCGCAATGTATTGATGACGGGGCAACACAGCGGCCACACGACCGTGCGGGGCAACAAAGGAACCGCGCCCATCCGCGACGAGGATTTTACGATCGCCGAGATGCTTAAACCGGCCGGCTACGTCAGCGGCGGTTTTGGGAAGTGGGGACTGGGCGACGTCGGCTCGTCCGGCGTTCCAGAACGGCAGGGTTTTGATACGTTTTTTGGCTACTACCATCAGGTGCATGCCCACACTTATTATCCTCGCTACCTGATTCGGAATAGCGAACGCGTGCCTCTCGCGGGAAATACGGGCGACCTTCATCACGGCGAAACGTTTTCGCACTATCTCATTCATGAGGAGAGCATGGAGTTCATCCGCAATAACCATGATCGCCCCTTCTTTGCCTATCTCGCCTGGACCCCGCCCCACGGCCACTGGGGTATGCCGGAAGACGATCCCGCGTGGATCAAATATCGAGATAAAGACTGGAAAGCCGAGAATCAGAAAGGCACCCACGATCCGCAGATGTATGCCGCGATGGTTGAAATGGCGGACCGGCAGGTCGGCGAAATCTTGGATCTACTTCAGGAATTGGATATCGACGATAATACCATTGTTTTCCTGTCCGGAGATAACGGAGGTCAGCCGTATTTCCAAAACGAGCGCTACCCGCATGGCTTCCTTGCTCCCAATCTAAATCCCCGCACCGGGGAACGTTTCCGCGGCGGCAAGGGCAACTTCTACGAAGGCGGCTTGCGCATTCCGTTCATGGTCCGCTACCCCGGCCGGATTGATCCCGGCCGCGTCTCCGAACACCTCGGCTATTTCCCGGACATCATGCCTACCCTGGCTGAATTCGCCGGGATCGCCGCTCCTGCCAACACGGACGGATACACCTTGGTGCCCACGCTCTTAGGCCGCGATGTCGTCAACCACGAGCAGCGCCGCCATAAATACCTGTATTGGGAGGACTTCAAAAGTCGGGCCGTGCGGATGGATCAATGGAAAGCCATTCAACCGAAAAAAGACGCTGCATGGGAACTCTACCACCTCGACCACGATATCGAGGAGCTCAACGACCTCGCCGCCGAACATCCTGAAATTCTGACCAAAATGAAGCAGTTCGCGGATGATGCCCACGAACCCGTTTGTGATGGTGAAGTCTACGATCTGTCTCTGGCTTTCGACGGTCACGAAGCACCGACGGAATGAAACGATACACCCTCCGACGACACTCAGCCATCTTTCGACCGGCGCAGATCCATGAAAGATCGCCAAATTAGCCGATCACGAAATTTCTCGCAAAACACCCCACTCGAACTGAACGCTTTCACCACAAAGAACTGCCACCACGGGTGATGCCGCCTGACCCTTCCGACGCTCACCCCGAAGCAAGCCCCTACTTTTTTACCCCATGATCTCATTCCTCTCATTTATTCTTTTCACGGCATTGGTCGGATTCATCTCCTGGTGGCGCACGCGCCAGGACGATCACGGTGACGCGGATAATTACTTCCTCGCGGGCAAGAGCCTCCCTTGGTTTGTCGTAGCGGGATCGTTGATGCTCACCAACCTTTCGACGGAGCAACTCATCGGGCTCAACGGCAGTGCCTACCTCAGTGGCACGATCGTGATGGCATGGGAAGTCGTCGCGGCCCTAGCGCTCGTCGTTCTGGCACTCTATTTTCTTCCCCGCTATTGGAATAGTGGCATCACCACGGTGCCTCAGATTCTGGAAAAGCGATTTGATGCGCAGACCCGGCAAATTCTAAGCGGACTTTTTCTAGTCTTTCTAGTGCTCAATTTCCTCCCCTTCGTGCTCTACTCCGGCGCGCTCGGAATGAACGGGCTGTTCAAGGTTGATGAGTTGCTGGGCGTGAGTGAAACCGGCTCGATTTGGATCATGGTCTGGGCCATCGGCATCGTTGGTTCGATTTACGCTATCTTCGGTGGCCTGAAAGCCGTCGCGGTTTCCGACACGATCAATGGCATCGGCCTCCTCATCGGTGGTCTCGCGATTCCGATCCTCGGCCTTATAGCGTTGGGCGACGGCAGTATGGGGGACGGCCTGGATCGCATCCTCACCAATCAGACCGAAAAGATCAGCCCGATCGGAGAGTCAGATTCTGCTATCCCATTCAGCACCCTCTTCACCGGAATGTTGCTCATCAACGTCTACTACTGGTGCACCAACCAAGCCATCGTGCAGCGCACCTTCGGCGCCAAGTCCCTGGCCGAAGGTCAAAAGGGTGTGCTCGCCGCCGCGGGACTCAAACTTCTCGGACCTCTCTATTTGGTCCTCCCCGGCATTATCGCCATCGAAATGTTCGGTAGCGAACTGGGCAACGGAGATTCGGCCTATCCGCGCCTCGTCGCCGAGGTGCTTCCTCCTTCTCTCGCTGGCATCTTTGGAGCCGTGATGTTTGGCGCGATTCTAAGTTCATTCAACAGTGCGCTCCACAGCTGTTCCACCCTCTTCGGTCTCGATATTTATAAGGGTATTATCAACCCCAAAGCTGATGGCCGACGGGTGGTTTTGATCGGCAAGATCTTTGGTATGTTCCTCGCCATTTTTGCGATGTGCCTCGCTCCGGTGATCGCCAATGCCCCCGATGGCTTGTTCACGCTGATGAAGAAACTGGGAGCCATCTTTAATATCCCGATTCTGGCGGTGGTCATTATGGCCATGGTCTCGCGTTCGGTTCCCGCGTGGGCCGCGAAGATCTCTCTCTTGGGCGGCATGGCCACCTATTGCTACTTCACCTGGGGTATGGGCGAAACCTTCTTTGGCACCCCGATGCACTGGTTGCATTTCGCCGCGCTTAACTTCGCTTTCCTCTGCATTTTCATGCTCGTCGCCGGGAAGATCAAACCGGACTCCAAGGTCGCTGTCGCGGCTGAAGGATTCGCTTCCAATAACGAAGAATGGCGGCCAGCCAGAATAATCTCGGGGGCGGTGGTCTTAATTACGTTGGCCCTTTACGTGAGCCTCCACGTGCTGGGTTCCTAACCCGATTCCTAATCGACGTGCGTCGCCGGAATGGTCCGACTTCGCCTTCGTTGATTTCTATCGCGGCGGGACGCCGTGTTCCGACGCGCTCATTGTAATCAGTTCTCGAATCCTTTGGGACTTATTACTCCGCTGTCGGCACCAAGAAAAGTGGTTCCTGAACCTCACGGATCAGCGGACGAACCGAGTCACCGTCTACCCAAGCACACGGCACGGTAGTCGTGCGGGGATACTTCGGCACTCCGAATTCGTTCACCTGTAAAGCGGCGACCACTTGATCAACCGCAACTTCAGTCAACATTCCGTTTTGATATTGAATGCCGGCAACATTGAAGCCTTCGCGATCGAAGTGATCGATATAGACGTAACCCAGTGTCTCCGGGTCGAGTTCACCTTGGGCTGAAAGCAGTTTGTGCCAATGCGCACCACACCCGATGACCGCATCGGGTGTGGTGCGACTACGCCAACGATCCACCGCTTTTTGATCGGGCGGACCGACGTAGGGTTCTATCCGATTCGACTTAGGCAAACGTCTCCCCACATCCCAGAAACCAGCCGTGATCAAATCTCTGGCCCGGGCATCTGATTCGGGCTCGATCAACAAACCGATTCGCTCATATCCTCGCGCCAGCAGTTGGGCCATCGCCATGTGAATATTGCGGTAATGATTGATGACCACGCGATGCATGGGTGGCTCCACCACGGAATAACCAATCGCCACCATCGCGAGCTTGCTAGAATTGATTGGCACCGCTCCGGTGACATCACGATGAGGTCCAAAAACAGCCGCGCGGATTCCCCGCGCTTCGATGATTTTCTCCAATCGATGGGGCGTGATCCCCTGCTCATCCATTTCAAAAACTTCCAAACTATAGCCCCGCTCTTCGGCGCGCTTCTTGGCATGGTTAAGGGACGTATCAATGTATTGCTCCATCCCGGATTTCGATCGATTCACCGGAATGACAAACGCCAATGTTTCCTGACCATTGCGGAGTGACTGTTGCTTCAACAGAGCCATGAGCTCAGATACCCGGGCGTTGCGCCGATAGCCTAGTTCCTTGGCGATCGCCTTAACCCGATTGCGCGTCGTCTCTGGGATCGAGGGATCGTCCCGCATAGCCATCGAGACAGCACCCAACGACAATCCTGCTTTCTCAGCAATTGCGCGCACACTGGCAGAACTTCGTTTCTTGGCCATAGACAGTTTTAATTGACACTATTTCCTCGAAAATGCAACGGACTTCTAAACGTTTCAGCACTCATTATCATGCAATCCCATTAAGCGCTGTTCCCCATCCTCAAATACTGAGGTATTTCGATGGCCATGATCGCCTACGCTAACACTTTTCATAAACAAATTTGTCGACGACTGCACCCGTTTCGTAGAGCAAACTGCGGGGGAAATATTTGTCGTCAAATGGGCGCGGGCGCGTCGGGCCTCCCCAAGTCGATTGCTCGATGTCGCGCCAACTTCTCCGGCCCCAAATCGTGGTGCGAAATGCGTCCCGGGTCTCGCCTTGCCACGCCAGAATGGCGTCATGCAATCCATCTCGGATCCCGGCTAGCGCCTCGTTTTCAATCTGGTTATTCACTTCTTCAGGATCTTCCTGCAGGTCGTAGAACTCATCGCTATCGAGTAGATTGATCACGAGTTTGTAACGGCCATCGAACACCGCCCGGATCGGGGCGAACCCACCAAATCCATCGTGATCGAGTTCGAAGCGATTAAACTCGATGAACACCTTATCGTTGGTCTTGTGCTGCGGGTCGCTGCACTGCGGTAAGAGCGACTTCCCATGCAGTAACGGGGGACGATCGACCGCAAAGAAATCCAGAAACGTTGGGACCAGGTCGATGTGAGACACCGGCGATTCCGATACCGCCCCGGCGGGTGCCCCCTCCGGCCAACGGACAATAAAGGGAATGCGACTGATTTCCTCATAGGCCGCGGGTCCCTTGCCATTCAGTTTATGGCGATGGAACATATCCCCGTGGTCACTGGTATAGACCACCATGGAGGATGGCGCGTGTGAATCGATCGCTTCGATCACTCGACCGAGTTCGTAATCACTGTAGCTGTTACACGCGAAATAATTAGGGTTCTTGTAAACCAGTCCACCTTCTCGGCGTTCCAGTTTCTCGTGCCCGGCGCTAAAGTGGGCTGCCCACTCTTGCTGGGATCGCGGTTTCTTCGAAAGATCATCATCTCCGGTCGCGCCCAACGAAAACTCGAAATCATCAAATGAACTTACAAACGGTTCGGGGCAGATGAATGGGTGATGCGGTTCGTCGATGGATACGACCAAGAAGAAATCCTCATCACGATGCGCCTCAATGAATGCTCGAGCACGATCAGCAATCCGGTGAGCATGGGTGAAATCCTCGGTGATCCCGTTTGCTTTTACATCGTCAGCATTGTGCACGAGACGGGAAATCGACCGGGCATGATCATCGGGTAATGAATCTAGGTAGTTGCGACCATCGAACCAGCATTCCGGGTCCCACCCCTCTGCGCATCGTCCGTCGCCAAAATAATCCGAACCATCAAGATGCCATTTGCCCACGTAACCCGTGGCAAATCCCTCCTTGCGGAGACGTTGGCCGATGGAAGGCAGATCCGCGTGAGGTGCCTGATCGTTACCCATAACACCATTCGCATGCGGATACAGACCTGTCATAATTGCAGATCGCGCCGGACCGCAAACCGGGGAACAGGTATAGGCCCGATCAAATCTCACGCCTTCAGACGCAAGTCGGTCGATATTGGGAGTCCGTAATTCAGGATTGCCCGAGTAACAGCTCACGCAATTCGCACCTTGAGTATCAATCAGAAAGAAGACGGATTGGCGGGGCATGAGCAGGTAAAAAAATAAATAAGCGACACGACGGGGCTATTGCGGCGCAACATGTGGACTGACAGGAGGTCTAACAACCCATCGGTTCAGCAACGACGCTTCCCCTGAAACGTTCGGCAATATGCTAAACCGTTCAACTACAATAAGGTAAATCGCCACCTTTCGCGCCCAAAATACCAAACTAATCGCTTCTCCCTCCTGGCGAATCCACTCACCACATTCAGCGAAATCATTACGTCAGGCTCACTTTCTCCTAGATTCCCGGAGTGAAATACAGAGTATCTCCTGTGACCTACCCCTAACCGCAACATGTCCGCTCGATCTTTCCTTCCACTCATTCGAATCGCTTCCGTATTCGTGCTCCTGCAGTGCAGCCTGAGCGCTGAACCTCATTCCGTAAATTCTCGAATCGCTGAGCTCCGAGAGCACCACCTGTTCGTTGGCGCCGAACTTTTCATCCAACAGGGCGAGGATCTCGTCACCGTGGAGCGAATACGTGGTGACTCCGCGCGGATTCAGTCGCCCACTCCGGACTATATTTCGCTGCGTAAAACCAGCGGATTACACTGGCGCATGATCACCAAGGTAAGCGCTGTGAAAGCGACGATTGCCGATTTTTCAGCAGACCCCTTTAGCACTCAGGAATTGCGTGACTTCGCCGATCAAGCGAGCACTCAAAGTTATCTTCAAGGTCAGGAAAGTATGATGTCGGCCAGCCAAAGCCAGCTAGAGAGTCGCGCTTCCGAAATCAGTACGGCCGCTAATTCGGATGATCCTGATATTCGCGGTCCGGCTGAAGCCGAAATGGCATCGATCGAAACGAATATGGCAGAGCTCAGTGATAGCATGTCGGCGATGGACTCCCTCATGGAATCGACTCAATTCGGAGATCTAGGAGCTGCGGGCGGATACGATCCCGACTCACTAGATATAACCTTCCGCATTTCGTCACCCACCCCATTGGCGGAGTGTTATGTATTCATTTCGATCCGCGTCGGACGGGACGGTAAAATCAGCGATACGAGCTTCTATCGACACCTGACCAATGTCGGACCCAAACCCCGCAAGGTGCGATTCTCGCGCGATGGTTTCCCCGCCGGATTCGAGGTCAAGGACACCAAGATTTACCTCTTCAGCTACGGTGAGGAGATCGCGACTAATCTCTCCGAGAAACATTACCAGCTCACCTACGACGAGGCGAGGGAGTTTCTCCAGCTCAGTCATATTGGGGAACATCGCCGGGAGACGGTTCCTGCTCGGCCGGCATGGTCGTTGGCTCCTCCCTCTCTTTTGTCCACTCGCGACCACCAGTCATTTAATTTCTCCATCCAGGTGGATTTAGATGCGAAGGGGAAGCTACTAAAAATCCGGGATAACAATCAAATCGTGCCGGATACAGTCCGGAGTCTGATTACGGAACTCACCTTCATTCCTGCATTGGAAAATGGCACGCCCGTGGCGTCTACCCTCACAATCAATCCCGCCGATTTTTATAAAAACTGAGTCGATGAGGGTGGCGGTCAGCCCTGTCTGTCTCGATCGATTCTGATTTCATTTAAGAACGAGACAACGCCCTCTCCTCGAGCACTCCCATCGAGCACTATGCGAATTCTCTACATTGATATCGATTCATGCCGCCCCGATCATCTGGGTTGCTACGGATACCACCGAAATACATCGCCCAACATAGATGCGATCAGCGCTCATGCGATGAAGTTTCGCCAATGTTACGCGAGTGACGCGCCTTGCTTGCCGTCACGCACCGCCATGTATAGCGGGAGATTCGGAATCCAAACGGGCGTCGTTGGCCATGGTGGCACCGCCGCCAACCCCAAGAACGAAGGCGCTTCACGCGGATTCACCGACACGTTCGTCGAACAAGGGTTGGCGCGACAGCTCCAGAAATTGGGGATGCACACCGCGATGATTTCACCGTTTGGTCAGCGCCATGCCGCTCACTGGTTTTACGCCGGCTTCAACGAGATCCACAACACGGGCCAGGAAGGCATGGAATCTGCCGAAGTCGTCGCTCCGGTCGTAGATCGTTGGATGCAGACCAACGCGGCCAAAGATGATTGGTTCCTCCACATCAATTACTGGGATCCGCATACCCCCTATCGAGCTCCCGAGAACTACCCCAACCCATTTGCCGACGATCCCCTGCCCGCGTGGCTCGAGGAACCTGACGTTTTGGCCCGGCATCAGAAAATGACCGGACCTCACACCGCATTGGATGTGGGCATGTATGGCGCCGCGCCGAGTAGCACGTCTGAGCAGGACTTTCCTCGTCATCCTTGGAGCCTCACCTCATCCGACGAACTCCGTCGCATGATCGACGGGTATGATACCGGTATTCGTTACGTGGACGATCAAGTCGGACGGATTGTTGCCCAATTGAAGGCAGCCGGCATTTACGATGAAACTGTCATTATCATTTCAGCGGATCACGGTGAAAACCAAGGTGAGTTGGGGATTTACGGCGAACATGGCACCGCCGATGTGGGCACCTGCCGCATCCCTCTAATCATCAAATGGCCAGGCAGCAGCATCGGCGAAAACACGGCGCTTCATTACAACCTCGATCTTGCCCCGACTCTTATGGAAATGCTCGACGGTGAAACGTGTCCGATTTGGGACGGCCAAAGTTATGCCCCCACGCTCCGGGAAGACTCCCCCGCGACAGGACGCGACGAAGTCGTAATTAGCCAATGCGCCCACGTTTGCCAACGCAGCGTTCGTTGGGACAACTGGATCTACCTGCGCACCTACCACGACGGATTCCATCTCTTCCCCCAAGAGATGCTCTACGATCTCGCAGCCGATCCCCACGAACAGAACGACCTCGCCCCCCAGAACCCCGATGTTTGCCGGGAAGGCGCGTGGCGGTTGGCCCGCTGGCATGACGCCCAAATGCAAAAAATGGCGACTCACAGCTCCGACGTAACCGATCCGCTCTGGACAGTCATGCAAGAAGGGGGGCCCCACCACGCCCGACTCACGAAGCCAGGAGAACCCGGCAGCACTGAGGCTTTCAAACGCTACCTCGACCGCTTGGAAACTACGGGGCGCGCCGACGGCGCCGCGCAGCTGCGCGAAAAATACCTCACGTAGACAGCCCCTCTCAACGATTCGAGAACAGACGCCCCGCCAAGCTCTTCTTGTCCCAGACCATCGTGCTCCTTAGCCTCGGCATGACCTAACCGGTCTGGACCCGACGATGCCCTCAGTTCGCCCTTCCCCCTCCTTCTCCTTTGTTCGGCTCACGCTGGTTGGCGCGTTAAGCTCAACCGTGCTGTCGGCCCAGGAGATTCCCGAACGGATCTACGGGTTTTTGGACAACCACTGCCTGAACTGCCACGACTCGGTGGAGATGAAAGGGGAACTCGACATGGAAGCGCTGAGTTTCGATCTCACCGATCCCCATGTGTTTGAAACCTGGGTCAAAATCCACGATCGCGCCGATCATGGCGAGATGCCGCCCAAGGCAAAACCTCGGCCCGCTTCCTCCGAACTCGAAGACTTCCTCTCTGGTATCGGCAGCCCGATGCACGCAACCGATCAACTGCGACACAAACAGCAGGGCCGCGCCGTGGTGCGCCGGCTGAATCGATTCGAATACGAGAACAAGCTGCGACACCTTCTCGATGCCCCTTGGTTGCAAATTGCCGATAGGTTGCCCGAGGACGGCACCGCTCATCTCTTCAAAAAAATCGGCAACCGGCTCGATGTCTCCCACGTGCATATGGGCAAGTATCTCGAGACCGCCGATCACGCGCTGCGAATCGCGACTGATTTGGCAGCGCATCCCACTACGACGGAAAAATACTACATGCGAGACGAACCCGGCACATTACCCTACGTGTGGTATCGGCAGGGCCTCCAACACTCCGCCACGCGTGCCTTGGTGCCCCTACTTTCAGGGAAACCGCAGCTGGGAGTGATTCGTAAAACTGAACCCATTTCCGTCGGCGATTCAGATTCGATACTGCGCGAAGAGGAGGCACTCGGAACGTTTTCAGGCACCTATTCCGCCACCACAAAATACGACTTCAAGCGCGTCACCCGCCCCATCGATGGTCGCTATCGGATTCGACTCAAATCCTACTCGTTCCTCGGCGGACTCAACGGCATGAGTGGAGGACCTGACAATGGGCTGAGTGACGGCGACGCCGCTTGGTGGCGACCCAATCGTAATTTCGCTTACCGGGCGGAACGTAGCGAGCCCGTTACCCTTTATGCCCTGACCGCGAGCAATGATAGCCGCTGGCTGGCAACCTACGACGCGCTGCCTGACCCGGCCATGACGGAACATCTCGTCAACCTGAAAGCAGGAGAAGGCATTCGTCCGGATGCCGCTCGACTCATCCGCACGCGTCCCGGCTGGAAGGGAAACCCCAATGCCACCGAGGCCGGCGTGCCAGGAGTCGCCTTCAACTGGCTCGAGGTCGAGGGACCTTTGCACGAGACTTGGCCGCCCCCCAGCTATCAGGCTCTCTTTGACGCCCTTCCCTTTCAGATCTCAGATGACTCCCAAATCGACGTGCTGAGCGAAGCCCCCGCGACAGACGCCAAACGTTTACTTTGGCGTTTTCTGCAGCGTGCCTCCCATCGGCGACTGACGGATCCTTCCGAAGCTGCCCCCTACCTCGCCATCTTTCATCGCGCGAAAGATCTCGGCGAGTCTTTCACCGGTGCCATGATCGCGGCCTACTCCGCCATCCTGTGCTCAACCGACACCCTCTACCTTGAGTCGCAGCCCGGTCCCTTGAGCGATCAGGAACTCGCTTTACGACTCGCCTATTTCCTCTGGAACGGTCCACCCGACAAACGACTCGAGCGCCAAACCGCGCTGCATCAGAATAACAACCTCCAGTCTCAGGCCGAGCGCATGCTTAACGATCCTCGATCCGATCGATTTACCCACGCCTTTCTCGATTGTTGGCTGGATCTCCGGGACATCAAATTAAACGCCCCCGACGCTAGCCTGTATACCGACTATTATCTCGATGAACTCCTCACCGAGTCGGCTTTGCGGGAGACGCGATTATTTTTTCGAGAATTGATCGATCACAACGTGCCGGTTCGAAATCTCATCGATTCCGATTTCACCTTCCTCAACGAACGGCTCGCCCAACACTACGGACTCCCTGATGTATCCGGAGTTGATCTCCAGCGGGTCACGTTGCCGGAAGACTCGGTAAGAGGCGGGCTATTGACCCAGGCCAGTGTGCTAACCGTAACCGCAAACGGCACGACCACGTCGCCGGTCCTACGCGGCGTGTGGATCGCGGAAAGAATCCTCGGGATCGAGATTTCACCGCCACCTTCCGGTCTCGAAGCCATCGAACCCGACACGCGTGGCGCCACCACCATCCGCGAGCAACTTGAGCTCCACAAACAATCCCCCTCTTGCAGCACCTGTCACATCAAGATCGACCCCGCCGGATTTGCCCTGGAAAGCTTCGATGTCATGGGCGGTTGGCGGGAGCATTACCGGGCCGTCGATGAGGCAATCGAACCGATCTCTGGATTCGGGAAAAATGGTCATGCCTTCGCCTTCCATTCGGCCCAACCCGTAGACAGTAGTGGCACGCTCATGGAGCGAGGCGCCTTTGCCGATATCGCCGAATTTAAAACCCTCTTGTTACAAGACGATCGAGCCATCGCGCGAAATCTCGTGAAACAACTGATCGTGTATGGCACTGGCGCACCGGTGAGTTTTGCGGACCGCAAGGAAGTTGAACAGATTCTGGATCGAACTGAAGACACCGAATTTGGCGTCCGGTCCTTGATTCTCGAAGTCGTCCAGAGCACCCTTTTCAAAACCAAGTAGTCCTCTCTCTGCCCCCATGTATATCTCGACCTCGGAAAACCATATCAGTCGGCGACAAATGTTGCGCGGCATGGGCGTCGCTTTGGGTCTACCGCTGCTGAACGCCATGACACCCATTTTTGGCCACGGCGCAAAACCAGTCGCCCAAACCACCCAACGTCCCCAGCGGATGATCGGGATCTGCAACAATCTCGGGTTGCTTACCGAACACTTTTTTCCCACCGCCGCGGGCCGCGATTTTCAACTTCCGGCCTACCTCGAAATCTTGGCCAAACATCGCCAGGATTTTTCAGTTTTCAGTGGCGTATCTCACCCCGGTGTCGACGGGTCTCATTCCTCTGACGTTTCATTCTTAACCGCCGCGCCCCATCCGGCCAGTGGTGGGTTCCATAACTCCATTTCTCTCGATCAATACATCGCCGAAACGATTGGTGATAAAACGCGCTTCCCGTCTCTCACGCTGGGAGTTAACCCGAAACAAGGGCGACGCAGTCTTTCGTGGACACGATCCGGGGTGCTGATCCCTTGCGAAGGCGAAGCGTCCAACGTCTATCGTCAGCTTTTCCTTCAGGGATCCGAAACCGAAGTCACCCGTCAGATGCGCAAACTGGAACTGGGCGAAAGCATCATGGACACTGTGGCGGACCAATCGCGCGCCCTTCACCATCGGCTGGGAGCAGAAGATCGCGAGCGGATGGATCAATACCAGACCGCAGTGCGCGATTTGGAAACGCGCATGGTCAAAGCACGGGAGTGGCACCGAACCCCCAAGCCGCAAACCCACGTGCCCATGCCGATCGATCCGCAGTCTCCGAGTGCCTACTTAGAAAAGGCGCGACTGATGTATCACATGGCTCATCTGGCATTCGAGTCGGATTCCACCCGTTGCATCACCCTGCTGTTGGATAGTAATAACTCCCCCACTATATCGGTGCCCGGTGAGAACATATCCGACGGTTACCACAACCTTTCACATCACGGGAAGAATCCCGATAAACTCGCCCAACTCGAGTCGATCGATCAGTCGCACATGAGCCTGCTAAATGGATTCCTCGATCAGCTGCAATCGTCCGACGAAAATGGGTCGTCCCTGCTCGACAACACGCTCGTCATGTATGGCAGCAACTTCGGCGACGCCAACAAACACACCACCAGCAACATGCCCATTCTGTTGGCTGGTGGTCGAATCAAGCACGGCCAACATCTAAAATTTGACCGCAAACAAAACTACCCGTTGCCCAATCTGTTTGTAAGCATGCTACAGAGCATGGGCATCGAATCGGATACTTTCGCCTCCGCCACAGGGACCATGCGGGGATTAGATATCACCCCAGCGGTTTGAACGCCCCCCTTCGGCTGAACAAACTCGAGACTAAAAATACTCAATTTTAAGCGAAATACCGTCGCGTTCAGCTGAGCTCGGCGGTTGAATTCGGCAGCTTTTAAAACGTCCTCTTAATCCCCCCCCTCAACATCGCCTTCTGATATGAACACCCCTGCTGTATCCGTCTCTCGTCGAAACTTCCTTACCCGCACCGCCACCGCTGGAGCGGGTCTGATGATCCTCCCGACCGGCACGTTATTCGGGGCCAACCGCCCTTCGAACAAACTCAACATCGCGTTAATTGGCTGCTGGGGACGGGCTACCGCTCACTTTTCTATGTTGGAAAAGGAAAACGTGGTAGCGCTCTGCGACATCAATTCCAACGCTTTGGCTGCCGCCGGCCAAAATTTTCCTAAAGCCAAAAGATACCAGGATTGGCGCAAGTGTCTGGACCAAAAAGATCTCGACGCGGTGGTCTGCTGCACCCCAGACCATCACCACGCTTTTATTTCCATTTGGGCGATGAACCGTGGACTGCACGTTTACGGGGAAAAGCCGCTGGCCAACACGGTGCAAGAAGCCCGCGTGGTCCGGGAAACCTACCTGAAGAATAAGGGTAAGCTCGCCACTCAATGCGGCACCCAGCGCCACTTTCATTCCAATTTCGATAACATCCGAGCCCTCATCCACGAAGGTGCCATCGGCGACCTTCAAGACGTGCACGCTTGGGGCAATCGAACCCACGACAAGACCCGCTATCCGGCGGGAACCGGCGCTGCTCCCGAGTATATCGATTGGGATCTCTGGGTCGGCCCCTCCCAGATGCGGCCCTTCAGCGAGGAGTATTTTGTCGCGTGGAACCACCGGACCAAGAAATACGAATTATCTTATTTCGATTCAGACAAGTCGAAGTGGCCGACTGGTTCGAATTGCCTGTCCTGGAATATGTATCGGGAATTTGGCAACTGGCAACTCGGCGACATGGGCAGCCACACCATGGACCTGGCCTTCAATCCCCTCGATGCGGATTACCCCTTCGCCGCTGAAGCCAGTGGCGAGGCCTATAATCCAGACGTATCCCCCTCCCGCATGAGCTCAAGCTGTATGAATCCGGCCAATGACTGGCGGGGTGACATCCGGGTCTCCTGGCATCAGGGCGGTAATATGCCAAAATCTCCGTTCAAGCACATCGACTTGGAGAAGATCGGCCACGGGGCCTTATTCAAGGGCAACAAGGGTTATATCATTGCCGACTTCACCACCCGGATGGTGATTCCCTACGGCAAGAATGCCGATCTGACCTACCTGGATACCGGTAAGATCGAAATTCCCGAAAAGACCGTGGACAATTTCGGCGAAGAATGGACCAACGCCTGCAAAACGGATCTCAAAACCTCCTGTAACTTTGATTATTCAGGCGTCATGATCGAGCAGCTGCTACTTGGATCTGTCGCCTTCGACGTAGGCAAGAAACTCGAATATAATGCCGAAAAGATGGAGGTCACTAATAGCCCCGAAGCCAACCGTCTGTTGCGCAAAGAATATCGCAAGGGCTGGGTCCTAAACGGCTGAGGTTAGCCGCTAGTCGTTAAGATCCTCATCTGAGGTAGGGACGGACCGCTGGGCCGTCCTGCTTCAAGCTGCCGGTTTCCGCAGCCCTAAGCGCACTAATCCGCCACGGACGGCCCAGCGGTCCGTCCCTATCTTTCGTCCGCAATAGGCGGGGGGCTTGGACGGCCGCGGCCGTCAACCTGTTTGCCGCAACCCACCTCAGCGCCCGTCTACCAAGTAAAATTTCGACGAACGCGGACCGAGTTCCGCTTCGAGAAGACCTCCGAAATTCGTGGAATATTTTCCGAAGACATCAGTCACTTGAAATTCACTACCCGATAGCATCGCTCCGGCATCGAACTGGAAATCTTCCATTCGCTCGGTGCCGCGGTTAAGCAGTAAAATGGCGAGTTGATTGTCGCTCAAGTTTTTCACCCATATCTCCGCCATACCCGATTTTGCGATCCGTCTGCCTTGCTCCGTAGGGTCTTGGTTGATGGCGATCGCCACTTTATTGGTAATCAGGTCCTGCTCGAAAGCGGTCATACTACGAGGATCGTTACCCAGCATCAGCGGGGAACTCATCACACACCATAGGGCGAAATGCGCTTCTTGTTCTGCGTCGGTCAGGCCTTGTTCTCCTGTTACCAACATATCCGGATCGTTCCAGTAGCCGTTACCTGCACTAGCCGCATGCGCATTATTTAGATCGGCCACTTGCATCACGCTGATGTGATTGCGTTGCGGGGTTTCCCGCTCGAACACCGCTCCACCTTTGCCCCTAGCCACAATGTCCAACGTCGTGCGGGCCATCGCTCCAATCTCCGGATACCAATCACGGTATTCGTAGGCGCTAATACTTAGAGTCATGGGATGCTCGCTCTTCGCCATGAGCCGAGCCCACTTACGGTACACCTCTTCGATGAGTTCCTCGTTCCAGCCATCCCCTTCCTTGAAAACGCAACGGTCCAATTTTACAAAATCGATTCCCCACTCCGCGAACTGTGCGACGTGCACTTCCTCGTGTCCGTAACCTCCGACCGCATCGCCGCCGCAGTCGTGGGTGCCCGGCACCGTGTGCAGACCTAGCTTCATACCGTGAGCATGGGCATAATCCGCCAACGGCTTTATTCCCCCCGGGAATCGTTCGACGTTCACGGTGAGTTCCCCATTTGGGCCCAGCTCAGTCCCGCGCCACCCACCATCGATGATCACATTAAGGTAACCTGCGTCACGTAACCCACTGGACACCATTGCATCAATCGTCTCGCGCACGACGGTCTCATTGATGTGCTTTTTACCGTGCCAATTCCAGCTATTCCAGCCCATCGGAGGATGAGGGGAACCGGCGGAAGCCTGTTCCGCCATTAACGGCGCAGTCGCAATCGAAAGTAAAACAGAGAGGATACAAGTGAGTTTCATGGGATAGGGATGGATTCGAGAACCATGAAAGATACTTATTCTCTATCAACGGGATCGTGGCCGATGCGTTCACCTCGGTAGTTCACGGGAGTCTGGAATGAGCGAAATTTACTCCCCTCCGCCGGAGAACGGGTGACAGCGTCACCTTCTCACTCTGATCGCTTCTTAAAAATTTGCGCGGCCAATCCTTGAGCTTCGCCGCCGATGCTGGTTGATTCTTCCACCAACGCCATGACTTCTGACGCCCCCAACAACCTTGTAGCTCTACTCTACGGTCCCGACCACAAAGGGATCGTCGCAAAAGTCTCCGGCTGGATTTTCGAGAATTCCGGGAACATCATTCATGCTGACCAGCATCGGGATCAGGAAGAAGGCATCTTCTTCCAACGGGTGGAGTGGAGCAACGAGGGTGACCTCCCCTCCGAATCTGTCGCTCTGGCCTTTCATCAGTTTGCCGAATCCTTAGGCATGAAATCCACCGTAGCCGTTTCACATCGGAAACCCAAGATTGCGCTCTTCGTTTCCAAATTCGACCACTGTTTCCACGACCTTATCCTGCGCTGGAAAGCGGGCGAATTCGACTGCGACATCAGTTTGATCGTTTCGAACCACGAGGACCTCCGCGCCTCCAGCGAGCACTACGGCATCCCATTTCATCACATTTCCGTTTCCAAGGAAACGAAGGCAGAAGCCGAAACCCAACAACTGGCGCTCCTCCGCGACAACGATATCGAGCTCGTGGTGCTAGCTCGTTACATGCAGGTGATCTCCGCCGATTTTCTCGATAAATTCGCGAAGCCGGTCATCAACATCCATCACTCATTTTTGCCCGCATTCGTCGGCGCCCGCCCTTACCATCAAGCCTTCCGCAAAGGTGTTAAAATAATTGGCGCCACCGCCCACTACGTGACCGCCGAATTAGACCAAGGCCCCATCATTCACCAAGGAGTCGCCAACGTGACTCACCGACACAGCATAGACGCCTTCATTCAAAAAGGCCGAGATCTGGAGAAGATGACCCTCTCCCAAGCCGTTCGCTGGCAGCTCGAAAACCGCATCCTAGTCTACGAAAACAAAACCGTCGTTTTCGACTGAACCCTGCAACTCCACCCTCCCGGTTGCTGTGCCATAAATGCATACGCAATCATTGGACGTGAGTTGAGAATATTTCGGAACTGCGCACAAAACAGATCGCCTGGATCTGGGCATGCGCGCCAAACTGCTGGCAACGTCCCCATAGGCTGACCGGAACTGGGATTCTCCTCGAATTGCGGACTTGGGCGCTTAGGAGATATCACAGATTTATAAAATATGACTGCGAGTCGGGTGGCCAACTCGGATAAGCACCGCGTCCAAATGGGAGCTAGTTGACCGGCATAAAGCTCAAGTATTGCAAACTGGACTTCATGGGATCGCCCTCGACTAAGGAGACCTGAATGGTGTGTTTTCCAATCGTCTTAAATTCGATCTGTCCCATCGGGTATTCGTGGTAAACGTGCGAGGAGTTTTGCTGGTTCTGAATCATACTACCTTCGTTGGTCTCGATTCGCCAAACCAATCGACCCTCTCCACTGTAGTTCAGTCCCAAGTGGTAGAAACCAGGTTCCATAACATCGACGGTCCACACCGCTTCTCCATCCGTTTCCCAGTCACTTACTTGGTTGACATGAACCCACTCGCCAAACTTTTCCATCCAACGCTGCTCCTCTGTTTTTGCGCTGCGCACTTCGGCGAAATCCACCATTAAACGCGATCCAGCATTCGGGTGCACTCCCAGCGTTTGGTCGACTTCACAGTCGGAGACCAACTCCACTCGCACCACACTAGCAAGTTTCTCCGCGGCCAAATGGGGCAACGTTAGCTCAACCCAGTCTCCCGTTCTACTCCACTCGATCGGAACTTCTTTTCCGGATACCAGCAGATTGGCAGAAGAGATTTGGGTCGTAAGTCCGGGCAACAACAAACGTCCATCTCGCGGCCAATCGAAAACCACTAGATTGAGCGTATTATCCTGCATCGTCACATCCCCCCACGGGAGCGCGCGTCCCCAAGGGGAACTGCCGGCGCCATACACCACATCCGAATAACGCTGTATCCACTCACCAGACTCCTCCAAATACATCGCTGCCTCCTTCGGCACACGTCCAAGACCATCCGGTCCGATGTTGAGCAAATACGTGCCGCCCCGGGCCACCGTGGCGACTAAGCGTCCGAGGATCTTTTTCGCATCCTTCCAATTGTTATCATACCAAGCATACGACCACGAGTCGTTGGTGGTATCGCAGGTCTCCCACAATCCCGTTTCGTTTTTCGTGGGCACCGACATGTCGCCCAAGCTGACGTAGTCCCCCAACCCGTAGCCGATCCGGCTGCACAACATGGCTGAAGGTTGCGCCTCACGGACGTAGGCCGCCATCTCCCGCACGAATTCCTCCGGCATGCCATCTGGAGTATCGAACCAGATGTAATTCAACTCACCATAGTTCTCACAGATCTCCTGCACTTGAGGAAAACACTTTTCCCGATAATACTGCTCAAAGGTTGCCGTTGATCCATCAGGATTGGTCGTGGGACCATCGGTCCCGCCGGGCGCCGTCCAGTCTTGGTTGTGGGAATAGTAAAACCCAAACCCAAGATCAAACTCGCGACAGGCTTCGGCTAGTTCCCGCATGGGGTCGCGTTTAAACGGAGTTGCATCCACGATATTGAACGGATGGGCGGAATCAAACATCGCGAATCCCTCGTGGTGTTTTGAAGTGATGATGATCCACTTCATACCCGCCGATTTCGCCAAACGCGCGATGGCTCGAGCGTCAAATTCGGCGGGATTAAACTGGGCGGCGGTTTTCTGGTATTCCTTCACGGGTATGCCCGCAACCCGCGGATTCATGATCCATTCGCCAATCCCGTAATACGTTTTGCCATCCCACTTTCCCGCGAGGCTGGAATACAACCCCCAGTGGATAAACATACCATAGTTTCCGTCGTCAAAAAGCGCGGCACTTCCGGCGGGCGCACTCAAAACCTGCATCCGGTCTTTCCCCCACCTCGCTTCCTCCCGCGTTTGCGCAGTGACACCTAGCGTCACACCCACGGTCAGAATGACCGAAAATACAAACTTGTGAATCATATCAAAATTTCAATTTAAGTTCCTACCGGATCATCCGCCCACGAACTGCTTTCGCCATGACTCAGTGCTGCAACCGCTCCGGCCGGTTCTGGGTGGGACGTTTCATCTGATGGTAATCGTAGACGTAGACAATTGAGCTCCGGGCCGTATTTACGGCCCGGAGCCAATCAATCGAGAAAAGCCAAATCAAATAGCGACTGCTATTCCGTCAAAGACACTGACAGGACGGTTGCTTAGAAACTTAACGTATTCGTAAGGATGAACTGACGATGCGAAGGAATCGAAGTGCGGCCAGGAGAGCCATCCGGTTGGCGTTGGATTACAATAGGTTTAGAATCAGCAAACAGATTTCGAATGTTCATCTGAATACTCCATCTCGCTTTATCATTGAACACCTTCCGGCTGTATCCGAGCCATACGTCCGTCTTACCATCCGCTTTGCTGAAGAACGGTTTAGTGACATCTACAACGGGAACCTCTACATTCACCTCATCAGGTAAATAATTGAGAACCGAAGAGCCGTATCCAATTGCCCTAGCATCAGTCCAACGGAAGGCGCCACCCATTTTGAATCCATTAAGAAGACCCTCGGTAAACATGTAATTACCCAGGGCTCGAAAGCTGTGCCTCGCCACCTCTGGACTGGTCGTGCCTTCGAAGGCGAGCGCCTTGAATAGAGCCTGACCTTGTCTGCCATCACGCAACGGAGTGCCGGCAAATGTGCCACCTCCCCAAGGAACAGGTCCCAATGCTCTTGTCAGTATGCCATTGCCATTTCCGGTAAAGGTTGAACCAAACTCAACCTCAGAAAACGCCCGGGTCCAATCCTCTAACATCCGAGAGAAATTGGGAGCGACATTGGCACGCTGGACGTCCGTCTTAGAAGCACTCACCGACATTCGGAGTTGCCTCGTTGGGTTCCACGTCAACGAAAGCTCCGTTCCTTCCGCATCTTGATCCATCGTATCAGACAAAACTTCGCCCAAATTGTTGGCATTTGAAAGGACCCGGCCTCGTGCACCGAGGGTACCTGGGACAATCTCAAATTCTCCCACTTCCTTCGCGAAATCCGTCCAGAAGCCATCAAGGGCATTCCAAATACCATGGGCTTGGGCGAGCGTGAGTGTATTGGTAGCATTACCGACTCTACCGTCGCCATCCGGGTCGACGGTTGGATCGTCAAACACACCATCAAAGTCGTAATCCCAACTCGATATGTCTCGATACATAAAATTATAGAAGCGGGTCTGCACATTCGAGAAAACCGCAGCAGCGGTACCGACTCCACCGAATTGGCCATTCTTTACCGAGGCTTCGTAGCGGTTAATGCGTGCCACCAACTTGTCGCCGCCCAAGTTAATAGTAATTCCGTAATCCTTGGTGTCTCCGCTGGCGCCCGGCACAGACTCGCCATAGAAGTTGAAGGCTCCGGGATTTGGAGTGAAGTTTGAGGATGAGCCGTAGTGAGCACTCAGGCCTAACCCCTCAGGCAACCAACTATCAGGCGCTTTCAAGACAAAGCCGTAGCCAAACGTGTCGCTTTTTGGTTGCTTGTCGATTGTGCCGTTCTCCAATCTGAACAGATCCGGGGTGAGGATCGGAAGGTTAACTATGTCAGCACCACCTGAGATTCTATTATCCGGGAGTTTTCCGTCTGCATCAGGAATGGCATAACGAGGAGCCTGATTATTGCGAGTTAGCGTAACTTGGTCCTCTCTATAACCCAAATTGGAAACGAGATGTCCTCCTAGAAAGAAACTCTGCAAGTTCACGGCCTGGGAAGAGGTCTCCGTTTTAGTTAAGGTCCCCGAACTGGGCTGAAATCTAGGAGTATAAGAGCCGGTTGCAGGCCTCTCGTCACCCGTCACTGAAGTCCTACTCTCATCAACAAGCGGATCGCCAAAACTGAGATAGCTCAATGGGATTTCGTAATCTTCTGGGAAATCCAGAACCGCATTAGCAGGCAAACCTGTCGTATGGAAGTCGGACAATGAGAAATTGGGATTCTCGAAGGCTTGCATAATGGGATCGGAAATATAGAAGATGCCTGACCAAGCCCGTTGGAAGATAGTCGCCTGTTCGCCCAAGTGAAATTCGGGACTATTTCCAAATACATATGGCCTGTCCGCGAAACGTTCCGTGGATACCTCAGCTTCGTCAAAAAGGACGGACAAGCTGTGATTTCCTAGCTTTGACAAAATGCCTCCTTGAAACTTTTCGGCAAAATCATATCTCGCGAATGCCGTTGCACGCATGGCTTCACGTTCGTCCGCATTCACTGTCCTAGTGGATGAAGGGGCATAGATGTAGAGGCGCCCAAAGTTAGGATTACGCTCCCCCAGAGGCAAACCCGTGTCTGGATGCACTCCGGCTCCTTCTGGTCCGGCCGGATTGGTGTAGTTCATATCGATATCGATCTCCGGAGCGCCGACCGCGACAAAACTAGTCCGGGAAGATTCCTCGCCACTATAGGCAAGTTCTATTCCGAAATTCCCGTCAGCAGTAGACGCATCAATAAATAGCATCGTACGGTCGAACTCCGTGCTCAGGTTATCGATCGAACCGGAAATGAGATGCCTGCTGAAATCGAATACATCGTAATCCAACAACCCCTGATTGTTGAAGCCTACGTATTGGGGAAGCACATTAGTCTGGAGATCGCTATAATTTAAATTGTTCGATAACACAGATTCGTTAGCGCCACCTGCACGACGAGCGTTGAAGGGGTTATAATATGAATTTCCCCGCCCGAAGCGATCACCCACACCGCCTCGCCAGCCAGTGTAAATACCAAGATCCGGGAGACCGTCCGTGCGACCCGTCGAACCGTCGAATACCGAAGCCCAGCCATTCCGCTTGAGAAATTGGTTGTAAATCGTGTTCGATAACCTGGCTCCATTCACATCCAAACCAGCATGGCCTGAAGACACGCCATCTCGCATAGCGTTGAATGGATCATTAATGCGGCGACCGGCCCGATTCGGTATAGCGCCATCGATGGAGCTGGGCCAAACGGTGCCATAAGGATCATCGACAAAAAGGGACAGCGTCTCCAAAGGCCCCAATCGATCTACCGGTACTCCTGTAGTATCTCCCGTTTCATAGTTTGCGCTTATATTGATGTTACGCTCTGCAAACGGCTTAAACTTCAAAGCGATAAATTGCCTTGATTCGTCTTTGAATGCAGGCTTCTGCATGAATTCATTTTTTGTCTCCAAAGCAGCGATTCGCACAGCCAACTTATCCTCGATGAGGACTTTATTAAGGCTTAGCGAAACTTCGTTCGAGTAGTTGTCCTCGAAATTTTCAGTCGAAATTCGATGGGTGATCCTAACGGAATCTCTATTCAGATTAGCTTGATCGAGGGTCGTATTCACGATCCCACCAGGTGATCCCAACCCAAAGAGAAACGAGTTCGCGCCACGGTTAATGTCGATGCGACCTGAAGCGTATCTGTTGAACGGGATTGCCGACTCGAAGTAGTTCGTCGTTCTCGTAGGACTAGCGAGACCACGCACCCGAAGAGCCGAGTCCGGGTCTTGCCTCGCCCTCGATTGGTCCAAGTCACCGTTGCTCGCTGTATCCTCTACTTGAAGGTAGTCGCTCATGGAGCCAACCGCTTCGGTCGCCGTTGTATAAGCGAGAACCTCATCGAGAGAGCTAGCGCCAATGTCCTCCATGAACTGTGCTGTGACAACCTGTACTGAAGTTGCCACGTCCTTTAGATTGGTCTTAAGGCGGCCGCCAGCCATCGTTTGGGCGGAGTAGTAACCTTGATCTTGGCTAGCATCGACTTCAAAGGGAGAGAGTTCGATGGTGGTTTCTTCGTCGACGTTGTCGTCGGCGGCGCTCTGCTGCGCGGGCAACAAAACGGGGATCAATGGCGCAATCATCAACAGCGCTAGTGTCCGTCCGATTGGGAGAACAAATTTAGGAGTTTGGGGTTTCATCTAGTTTTGGTTTGATCGTTTGGTGTGGTCTGAAGTTGGTCTCTCTTGAAACCGGTCGGATAGGTGCGAATCAAAGGCAGAGGCCCTAAGTCGTTGGATCGAATAAACGGCGATACACGCCGGACAATATCTGGAGTATGATAAATTAGAGGTTTGGGGTATGAGGATTTCTTGCGAACAGAATGCTTTCAGCGTCATCATAAGATACCATCGCCCCTTGATTTAATAATCCCGTGTTCACGGGATGCGTGAAACCCATTCCATCAGGCACTCTTTGAGACATCGGATTTCTACCCCTCGTGCTCAGGAGCACTCCATCCGCACCACCGCAGCGTGCGATTTGACTCCTTCATTCCTCAATTGTCATCTTCATCCCCCTAACCGGCCCATTGCCTAAGTCATCCTCAAGTCCAATTCGACGTGTATCCTGATCAACCCATTGCGCGCCCTCACCGACTTACGACGACGATTCCCCGCAGTTCCCTCCCCTCAACAAATGATCCGACGAACTGTTTTCTTTTGCGCGTATCTGATTTTATTCAATATCGCATGGCCTTCAGACCACGATATCGGCTCGGATATTTTCCCTAAGGACCTCAACCAGCTCTCGCTGGAACAGCTCGAACAACTCCGGGATCAAACCAAATCCAAACTGGATCACCTCGCCAACTTCAACCTTAGCGGTGGGGTAGGAACCATCTGTTTCCGCACGTTGCCTCAGGAGCACGAACGGGTCAGGCAGTGGGTTCAAATCGATCTCGATCGAGTCTATCCCATCGATGAAATTGCCCTGATTCCCGCCATCTGGCAAGACAACGAAAATGGCTACCGCGACGATGGCTTCCCTCGGGAATTTCGGATAATTGGCGGCACCCGAGAAAACGATGAACAACATCTTATTGCCTCGGTTAAAGCCGACGCATCAATGCTCCCTCGCATCGCTCCGCTGCTAATTTCAGGCAACGGCGTTATGGCCTCTTGGATTCGAATCGAAGCGGACCTCCTTTCCACTCGATTTCACGACGGTAGACATATCATGCAATTTTCCGAAGCCATGATATTCAGCGACTCGGAAAACGTGGCTCTTCATCAAGAAGTGTCCGCTTCATCAAATCAAAGCACGGGTATCGGAGCCTACAATTCCCAAAACCTGGTCGATGGTTTCCTGCCCTACGTCATGGATGCAGCCGAAGGCCAGAAGAGTAACCCCTACCTCAGTGGCATAAATATCGGCGAACACCCAAGCCTCACGATTGATTTCAAGGCTCCTACAAGAATAACCTCTTTGCGTATCCACATGATCGAACAAGGAGATACCGTTCCTCATGCGCAGCAACCCAACTACGCTGTGCCACCGCACATCGTTTTCGAGGGTGCCAATCAGCCGAACTTCTCAGATGCCGAAACGCTCTGGGATTTCCAGCACCGTAACCTCTTCCAAATATCCCCCATCGTATCGAAGCGGCTCGACCCTAAATTGTATCGCTTTGTGCGCCTGAGGTGTGTTGAGCCCTTCAGGTTTGAGGGATGGACCAGAGCGGGGAAAATCGTGCGAGGCAGTCGACTTGGTTTCGCTGAAATCGAGGTGTTTTCCGGCACCCAAAATGTCGCCCGAGGCCGACAGTTTAGCGCCAGCTACGACAATCACGACCCCAATCGCCCCCTGACTCGTCTCACCGACGGACACAATATTTTCGGTGAAATCCTGACCGCGCGAAACTGGATCTCGCAGCTCGCGAGACGTCACGACCTAGAATACCAGCTCCCCATAATCGAGCAGTCGATTCAGTATCGCTACGAAAATCAGAAGGCCAAACTGCGGCTGTGGGTCGGCATCGCTTCGACTCTCGGCGTTCTCGCGATTATCATTTTCCTCGTTGATCGCATCTTACGACAACGCGCCATTTTCACAACCAGAGAAAGAATCGCAGCTGACCTTCACGACGAGCTCGGTGCAAACTTGCACGCCATTGCTCTTCTCGGCGACCTCGCTCAGGCATCCAAGCACTCGCCGGAGAAATCCGGGGAGAATCTAGAGCGAATTCGGGCTTTAGTAGGGCGAACAAGCCTAGCCGTAAAACACAGCACCAATATGCTGGAGACACCCGGACTCTATCAGAATCTCCCGCTCGAGATGAGACAGATCTCTCGACGACTCATGTCCGACCTCGATCATTCTCTAGAAATTGAAGGAGAGGAACGTTTCGAACAAATTCGCCCCCGCAAACGCATCGATCTTTTCCTTTTTTATAAGGGGGCATTGATCAACATCCTCCGCCACTCCAATGCGACCGTGGTTCGGTCAAAACTCACGCTGGGCACGTCGCAACTCGAACTTACGATCACAGACAATGGTGATGGTATTGCGAAGGAAGCTCCGAACCCCGAACCCCCTTCATTAAAACGCCGAGCCCGGCTAGTTGGCGGTAAACTCTCCGTGATTCCCTCCTCTGGCGGAGGCACCTCAATCATCTTGAATATGAAGCTCGGTCGTTCTTGATCCGACCGAAGTTTCCTCTGGGTTTCTACGATTCGCCAAAACGCCCGGTAATTTCTCGTTAACTTTTCCTTAGATTTCCATGCCAAATTCTGAATTCACCCGCGTCATAATCATTGAAGACAATCGCGAATACCGCGAAGTGATTAAGCTCGCTCTCACCGATGTCAGCGATCTCCGGCTCATCGATTCATTCGCGACCTGTGAAATCGGCCTCCGCTACCTACTGGATGTATCGACCCCTCAACCGGACATAATCCTCCTGGATCTCCGTTTAGCCGGAATGATGGGCCTTGAGGCAATTCCCTACATAAAAGACTATTCGCCCAAGTCGAAAATTATCGTCCTCACTCAATCCGATAAAGAAGTGGACGTTCTCAAGGCTATATCCCTCGGTGCCACGGGTTACCTACTAAAGTCCGCTACGGTGCAGGAAATCCTGACCGGCATTCGCACGGTAAACTCCGATGGCGCCTCTCTCGATCCTGATGTCGCCAAATTCATCCTTCAAGATCTTAAAAAGCGCCTGCCCACCCAGGAAATCAAAATCGAACTTTCCCCGCGCGAAATGGAAATTCTTAAGCTGTTAGCCGATGGTTTCGTCAAAAAGCAAATCGCCGATAAATTGAAGATTGGCTACAACACGGTGGACTCTCACGTCGGTCACATCTACGAAAAACTTGAAGTCCGTAATGCGCCATCCGCCGTAAGTATGGCCTACCAGCTAGGACTCTTTGCCGACAGTAAGAATTGACGTCCTAGACGAGAGTATCCGTCAATCCCCTCCGGGCTTCGCTTCCCCTAGCCGTCCTGCCTCCGATTACTGGTCGGGGTTACGAAAACTGAGCCATTGAGAGAGTTAGTCTGGGAACCCGTTCAACTTCCCTCCATTCGCGTAGGCACTCTACGATAAGACGGAAACGAAGTACAGCAGTGTAGCACGCCGGGCAGCACGGGAGGCGAAAGATCGAACCGGCCCGATCCGTCTCACTTAGCGTCGGTATTCAAAACCTTGCCGCGTCGGCGCTGAAGTTTGGGATGACTTCCGAGCTGGCCTTAGTGTCGATGCGGCATCGTCTGGTCGGGCTAAGCAAGAGAAGTGGGGGCAATCTGTTCCCTATACGTTCCCTTTTTTTCGCTCCCATATGTAGCTGGTACCCTCACGGGGAATCGAACCCCGGTCTGATCCGTGAGAGGGATCTGTCCTAACCGCTAGACGATGAGGGCATATCCAGAAGAGGGCGGACGTTCTCGAATCTGGCGTGGTGCTGGCAAGCATATTCCTCAGTCTAGTTACCAGATCACCTCCGACTGATCTTTAGTTTGAACAAACCGCCGGGCTTTGACCTTCTCTTCCTTAAAGACTTTCCGCCAGTTTATCGGTTTCGCCGCCATCCCTATGTTTACCCCTTCAAGAAGCATCTTCGCATTCATCCTGTTTGCGCTAAATCTTTCGATTTGTGCGGCCGTTGATCGGCCTAACATTCTCTGGATCACCAGCGAAGATCATGGCCCAGAGATGGGTTGCTACGGTGACGAGTTTGCCACGACACCCCATCTCGACGCCCTCGCCACCCGGGGTCTGCGCTATGATTTCGCCTGGTCGACCGCCTCGGTATGTGCCCCGGCTCGGACCGCTCTCATTAGCGGGCTCTACCCGCCGTCCACCGGTGGACACAATATGCGGTCCAAAGTGACCGCACCAGCAGGTAAACCCGCCTACCCCACCTTCCTCCGAGATGCGGGCTACTACTGCACCAACAATTCGAAGGAAGACTACAACCTCATCCTGCCGGCTGACCTCTGGGATGAATCTTCCGCCAAAGCGCACTGGCGCAATCGCCCAGACGGCAAACCCTTCTTCGCGATCTTCAACGCCACCGTAAGTCATGAGAGCAAAATTCGCACGCGACCGCACGAGGCGATTCACGATCCAGCGCAAGTCACCCTGCCTCCGTTTCATCCAGATGATCCCGCGATCCGTCAGGATTGGGCCCAATACTACGACATCGTTTCTCAAACCGACGCCATCGCTGGCAAACACCTCGCTGATTTGGATGCCGCCGGGATCACCGAGGACACCATTATTTTCTACTACGGTGACCACGGATCGGGTATGCCTAGCTACAAGCGCAACCCGAAGAACCGCGGCCTTCGGGTGCCTCTGATTGTTTACGTGCCCGAGAAATTCGCCCACCTGCGCCCCGCCGATTACATGCCCGGCGGCAGCACCGATCGTTTGGTCGGATTCATCGATCTTGCTCCGACCGCTTTAAGCCTTGTGGGCGTAAAACCTCCCGCGTGGATGCAGGGACACGCGTTTCTCGGCGAACACATCACACGCCCCCAGAAATACATGTTCGGCTTTCGCGGTCGGACGGATGAGCGTATGGATACAGTCCGCTCTGTCACCGATGGCCGCTACGTTTACGTGCGTAACTTTCGTCCTGAATTCCCGGCTGGCGTGCATGTGAGCTACCAGATGGTCACGCCGACCACCCTCATATGGTTCGAGCAATTCAAGGCCGGCAAAACCAATGCCGTGCAGTCCGCATTCTGGCTCCCGAGCCCGGCGGAAGAACTCTACGATCTCGCGTACGACCCTCACGAGATCAACAATCTTGCCGCGACCCCTCAACACACCGCCACCCGTGATCGGTTGGCGACTGCCCTATTCCAACACATGGAGAGCACCGTGGATCTCGCGTTCCTCCCTGAAGCGGAAATGGACCGGCGGGTCGGCACGGGATCTCCCTACGATTGGGCGCGTCAGACTGGAAACTACGACTTTGGTCGGGTGCAGCCAATCGCGGGCCGCGCGACCCGCGGCGTCCCCATTCTCCCCGCCACGATCCAGGCTCAGTTGCACGACAACGACTCGCTGGTGCGTTACTGGACCCTTCGTGGCTTGACCATCAGTGCTTCGTCCGAAGTGACACCTCATCTGCCTGATCTCCGCAATCTGCTCAACGATCCCGCGGTGGATGTGAGTGTAGCAGCGGCCGACCTTCTGGTTCGTCATGGTAACGATCGTGACGCCTCCGCCGGGCTCGAACATCTGGCCGATTGGATTACGCCAAAATCAAACCATTTTGAGTTAATGGCAGCCCTAACCGTTATCGACCACCTAGGGCCCTTGGCTCAATCCTTGCACCCGAAAATCCGCGACTTCCCCGGCGAAGACACAACGGGCCTCGCTCGCGGATACATTTTCGATGTGCCCAATCTACTCACTCACATTCTAGACCTCAAAAAGACAGACGCCCGATTATGAAACGCCGCACATTTCTGCAAAACTCCTCGGTCGCCCTGGGTGCGGCCATGCTACCCAAAACACTCAGCGCAGCCCATCATGGTGGTGCTCATCGCCGTTCGGTGCATATCTTCTCCAAGCATTTGCAGTTCTTAGACTATGCCGCGATGGCGAAACAGGCGGCGGCTCTTGGCTTTGACGGTGTCGATCTCACCGTTCGGCCCAAAGGGCATGTTGAACCTGCTAACGCCACGCGCGATCTGCCACGTGCAGTAAAGGCGCTGCGCGATCACAACTTACCTCCACTGATGTGCACCACCGCCTTTGCATCGGCTGACGATCCGCACTTCGACTCGACCCTCGATGCGATAGCTGAGGCCGGAATCAAACACCTGCGCATGGGATACTTTCGTCCCACTCCGGGCACCCATCCGGCCGATCAACTCAAAGAGATCCGCCATTCGCTGCCCTCTCTCGTGAAGAGACTCGAGGAACGCGGCCTCAACGGTGCATTTCAAAACCATGCTGGGGCAAAACACATCGGCTCGTCGTTGTGGGAATATTGGCAAATTCTACAGGATGTGGATCCCTCCGTATTAGGCATACAATTCGACATCCGTCACGCCGTCGCTGAGCGCGGAGCATCTTGGCAACGCGAGTTCGAGATCGCCGCCCCTAAAATCTCATCGCTTGTCGTCAAAGACTTCAAATGGATCGAGGATGAGAAAACTGGATTACCCGATTTGCTCAATACTCCCCTAGACGAGGGCTGGGTGGATTTCCCGCGCTACTTCAAGATGGTCGATGACGCAAAAATCAACGTCCCCATCAGCCTGCACTACGAGTATGATTTAGGTGGCGCCGGCAAGGGTAGACGAGAGCTCACCCTTCCCCTTCAAGACGTCTACGCGACAATGAAACGGGACCTAGATATCCTGCGCGGTTGGTAGACGCTCGGGGAATCAACTCCAGTGAGTCCATTTTCTATTCTTAGAAGTTAACTGCACGCCACCCATGAGGGATCGGCTATCCACATAAACGAATTCGAAAGTCTGGTCCCTGCCGTAATAACGAAGACTATTCCCCAACACAAAAGGGCGCGCTGGCGCATCTATCAGTTCGAGGGTCGCAGGGTATTCCCCGGTCTTTTCAAAGTGCTGATCAACTAACGGCGAAACCGCTTCAACATACGCCCGCATTTGCTGCCCTTTGATATGATTAACTCCTAATCCGGCGGAGATCGATATAACTGCAAATCCGACGTATGATACGAAAATCAATATCACTCGCTTCATGGGATCGGACAATTTCTTCCGCATAATAAGCGCCGCCAGAACAACGACACTGACAATAATTCCCATCGGGCCACCAATCTAAACTAGGGTCGCACCGATAAATATCGCGTGTGGCCACGCAGCCTGAAACAAGAGCCCAGTTAGCAATCCGATGCCGACTAGACCTCAGATCTACTTGATCGGCGAAACCTTCATCGCAGCGAAAACGTCACTCGGCCCAGCTTACCAAAGTCCGCCACATAGCGACCGGCTTCGGCCGGGATCACTTTGCCTAGCGCACCCGTGATCAGCAGGTCGTTACGTTTCACTTCATAACCATCGCGTAGACGTTGTTCCACGAGCCAGAGGAGAGCCTCCCACTGGTCTCCCATCGCATCCGAGCCAACTCCTTCCGAGACCACTTCCTTGTTTAACGTCAGCGTCGCTTCGATCTCATTGAGATCGATTGTGCTCAGCGGTTTCGGACGACCTTTGATCACGGTCGCTGCAGCTACATTACTCGCGATCACATCCAGCCCGGTCACCTCATCCGCTGGATCAAAATAGACGTTGGGCAATTCCACGATTGGCACGACTTGACGGACTTTCGACTTCAGGTCTTCGATGTCTCGTGGCACCGACCGAATTGACAATTTAAGTTCAAACCCGATCTCCATCTCAACGACCATACCCTTAAATTGGCGCATACTCACAAACGTCGCTGTGTTCTTCATGTTCGATTTCAACAGTGAACCTGCCACGGGCTCGAACACGTCAAACTTTGCCTGCGCACTCTCGTTGGTCAGTCCTGCTTTATGGCCAACAATGACGTCACCGCCCGCGACCAACTTCTCCACCACTACTTTTTGAACCTCATAGGCTTCGCGCTCTGAGGCGCTAAAAGACTGTCCCCCTATCGCCGGAAAGGGTTGTTTACGTTGAATCGCTTTTAGGATCCCTGCCGACCATTCATCGGTCGATTGAGCGGAACCAATCAGCGGGGCAGTTAACAATAAAACGAGAATACCGAGTCGGAGGGTTTTCATGGCGGGGAACATGGGGTCGATCAGATCTAACAAACCCTTTAGCAGGTTAAAATCAAATTAGGTCCATGAAAATGGAGCATCTCCTCCCGAGAAAACCTCCTCTTTCTTCGCCGAAATCCCGGGCCACCATAGATTTCCTCCGGCCCACGACAGCGATTGACGACTTCCGCCAAACATATCAATATCCTGCTATTCTCTAAAGCAGACGTATTTCCCCCCATACGCCTACCTCTGAGTGAGCTTAGTCTAAAGGCTCACTTCCCCGATCGCCCCCCCCGCGATCTGAGCCTATCCAGCAACCCCAACTGAAATAAGACCATGATCGACATCTGCCCCGAATCAGAAAACGAAACCTTGATCGCCCGAGCGACCGGAATCTTAAGCGCGTCTGACTATGAAACCCGCTTCCAACCGCACATCGAAGATATCATCGAAAAACATGGAAAAGTGAATATCATCCTCCATCTCGACGAAATGTTCGAAGGCTGGGACTTGGGCGCCATGTGGGACGATGCCAGCTTTAGTTTACAACATCGTCAGGATTTCAACCGCGTCGCCGTGGTTGGCGCTCAGGCTTGGTTCAAATGGGCGATGCAACTGGGTTCCAAGTTCATGGTGGGTCAGTTCATGACGTTCGCCCCCAACGATCTAGCCGGCGCCATCGCTTGGGCCAAAGCCGGTCCCATCGAGCCTCTCTCCTAGTTCACCGACTACCTTGATCGGTTAGTCATCGCGCCGGCTTCTCTCGACTCACGAGGGTCATCGCGATGAGCACCACGGCTCCGCCCATCATCATGTATGGCGTAAGTTCTTCGCCGTCTAATAACACCAAGGATTCTAATACTCCACACAACGGGATGAGAAACCGATATGTGGCCAATTGGTGGGCCGACATCAGGGTTGAAAGATGATTCCAAAGCGCAAACGCGGCGGCTGACACAAATGCCAGCCAGAGTGTCCATGATACGACAAAGCCGTCGAATGCGCCTAAGTCTCCGCGTATAATTGCTGGCGTTCCCAATGCCGTGAGAACCACTCCTCCCAGCAGAAGGGCAAACCCGGTGCCCGCCCGGGCTCCCATGGTAGGTTTCACCCGCTGAAAGCACAACAACCCCACGGCGCCGAAGAAACTCGCTCCCAGTAGCGCGATCGCACCCAACCGAGGATTACCCGCCGAGACGCCAGGGCTATAGACCGCCAAGGTGACCCCCATCGCACCTGCGCCCAATACCATCCACTGCCGCCACGATAATGGCGCGCTGTGACCAAATCGCGCAGCGAGCAGAACCCACCAAAAACTCCCGCTCGCCACCAACAGCGAAGCCAAGGCAGCATTGGAAAGTTCCAGTCCCCAATAAAAGAGCACGTATTGTCCGACCGTCTGACTCGCCGCTAGCCCGAATACCCATTTCAGCGACGTCGCCCGCCATTCCTGAATGGGAGCCTTCGCCCAAAGCAACAGAGCTGCCCCCGCGACCATGAACCTCACTCCCGAGAAAAGTGAACGCATCGCGAAGTCGATTTCTGTCCCATTTTCCGTCCAGTGGGTGAAGACATGTTTAATCGCCGGAAAGGCCGATCCCCATAACACCGCGCAAATCATGATCCATCCCACCATCCGCGGTAACCCCGGTGAGGGTTCACTAGGGAACCCATGAAGATTCGAGGTTGGCACAACGACTACAACGGACACACCCAGACACCCTGCCAACTCCAGTTTTCAGTTTAACGGTTTCGGCAATTCCCCTCGCTCAAATCGAACCGCTTGTTTCAGCATGGTCGTTGATGAACCGGCCCACCCCTCTCCGCCTCACTCGTATCGTATTCCTGCTAGGCCTGACTTTGGGATGGAGCCACCTCTCCTCCGCTGCAGACGACTCGCCGCCCAACATCATTGTGATGCTCGCCGACGACCAAGGTTGGGGAGACATGGGCATTCACGGCCACCCGTCGATTCACACCCCGCACCTCGATCAACTCGCCCGCGACGGCGCTCAATTTGATCGCTTCTACGTTCAACCTGTTTGTGCCCCCACTCGCGCCGAATTTCTCACCGGCCGCTATCACCTTCTAGGGGGAGTCCGCGGAGTGAGCGAAGGCCTCGAACGTTTAGCGGTGCGAGAGGAAACCATCGCGGATGTTTTCAAAGCCGCCGGCTATGCCACCGGAAGTTTTGGGAAATGGCACAACGGCAGCCAAGGCCCGTTCCATCCCAATGCCCGTGGTTTCGACGAGTTCTATGGCTTCACCTCCGGCCATTGGGGCAACTACTTCGACGCCATGATGGACCACAACGGTCGCGTCGTAACCGGCACCGGTTTCCTGACCGATGACATCACCTCGCACACCATAGACTTCGCCCGCCAAAGCACCGCCGAAGCCAAACCCTTCCTCGCTTACTTGGCGTTCAATACGCCCCACTCCCCGATGCAAGTTCCCGACGCCTTCTGGGAAAGCTGGAATGATCGTGAAGTGCCGCGTGAGCATCGCTTCGCCAAGAGCGAAAAACCCGACCACACCCGTGCCGCCCTCGCGATGGTCGAGAACATTGATCACAACGTCGGCCGTCTCCTCATCGCCCTCGAGCAACTCGAAATTGCCGAAAATACGATTGTCCTATATTTCACCGACAATGGCCCTAATGGCGCGCGTTGGAACGGAGACATGAAAGGCCGCAAAGGCTCCACCGATGAAGGGGGCGTGCGCTCCCCTCTCTTCATGCGTTGGCCCGCTGCAATTAAGCCGGGCACTCACGTGGAATCAATCGCTGGGGCGATCGACCTACTTCCTTCGCTGGTCGAGTTGGCCGGGATTTCCCATTCGCCTAAAAACCCTTTAGATGGACTCAGCCTCGCCTCCGCCGTGACCAAGGAGATGCCCTCCGACGAAGTGCAAAATCGCCGCATCTACAACCACTGGAATGGACGTTTCTCGTCCCGCGACTCCCGCTGGTTAATCGACCATGAAGGGGAGCTATTCGACCTCGCGACCGACCCGTTGCAGTATCAAGCGGTAACAGAAAAATTTCCGGACGTCGCGGCTGATCTCCGCGCCGATCTCGAGCAATGGCGCGAAAATATTCTCGCTTCAGCAGCGTCCTCAAAACCCGCGATCACCGTCGGGTATCCCGGTGCCCAATTCACTCCGCTCCCAGCCCGCGATGCCACGCTTCACGGCACACTCGAACGCTCCAACAAATACCCCAACGATTCCTACGTTCGGAGTTGGACCTCGCTCACCGATCGCCTCACCTGGGCGATCGACGTCCCGACCCGCGGACGATTCGCCGTCGAGGTTTACTACACCTGCCCCGCCGAAGATGTCGGCTCACGCCTTGAACTCCAGATCGGATCGGCCCGTATCAGCACCCGGATCGATCACGCGTGGGATCCACCTGAATTGGGCGCTGAGCACGATCGTTTTCCGCGTCAGGAATCCTACGTAAAGAATTTCCGCACTCTCAGTTTGGGCGCGATCAATCTTCCTGCCGGCCCTGCGGAAGTGGTGCTTACCTGCCCTGAAATCCCCGGATCGACGGCCCTGGAGTTTCGTTTACTCACATTTGAGCGGCTCGAGTGAAGCTAATGACTT
>CAJXQX010000021.1 GCA_913058185.1 uncultured Verrucomicrobiota bacterium | reverse complement strand
TAGTGAAAGGGGTTTTGAGAGCTCGGGAAACCAGTAAAAATGAGCCGAATACAAATACGTCAAAGGAATGATACGGTTCCTGCTTCCCTGACATCCATAAAAACCCCTAGATTAATCTCGATGCCTCCTCCCGCCAAACGCGAAAACCTGCTGATCAACTTGATGTTCAACATCGCGATCCCTTCGCTGATACTCGCTAAAGCCAGCACGCCTGACCTTCTTGGACCGGTTGCAGGACTCATCATCGCACTACTTTTCCCCGTCAGCTACGGCGTTTGGGATTTCGCGCAACGCCGCCAAGCGAATTTCATCTCGATCATTGGATTCGCCAGCGTGTTCCTAACCGGTGGTCTAGGCCTCATGAAGGTGGATAATTTTTGGTTCGCCGTTAAAGAAGCTGCCGTCCCCGCCATCATCGGCATAGCGGTCTGGGCATCGATGTATACAGCGCGGCCACTGGTGCGTCAGTTCCTATTCAATGATCAGGCCTTCGATACCGCTAAAATCGAAGCCGCCCTAGCTGAGCGCGGTAACGCGAACGTATTTGATAAGCTGCTGCGCTCCTCAACCTACTGGCTCGTGGCTTCATTCACGATCAGCGCAGTGCTGAACTACGCGTTGGCGCGTTGGCTACTGCAAAGCCCTTCCGGCTCATCCGAATTCAATGCTGAGCTTGGCAAAATGAACGCGCTGAGTTGGCCCGTGATCGTGGTGCCCACCATGATTATTACGATTTACGCCCTCTGGAGGCTCATCGGAGGGATAAAAAGACTTTCGGGACTGCAATTTGAAGAGATGATGCATACTCCTCCTCCTAAGTAATAATCTCCGCGCTCGGCTTAAACGTCAGATCGTAGCGCAGGCTCCTTTTAAAGAAATGATTCGCAGCTCCCGGGATGTGCCCCGCCACGGGATCCAACGGCTCCACTTCGCCGCGATAACGCTCTGGGGCACGAGCATCCACAATTTGGCCTCCACCTGATTCGAGGATGTGCTCCACATCCGCAGTGAACGCCAACAACGAAGGGTTCAGCTTCACCGATACTGCGCCACTCGCGGCCGCGGGGATTTCGAATGAGGTCGGTAGTCCCGCTGTATTCCATTTGGGCCAACCGCCATCGAGAACAGCAGCATTAGGTTGTCAGATCCATCGAGTCATCCACCACAACCGCGCTGCGTATTGTCCACCCACATCATCGTAGGCCACGATCCGACTTTTCGCAGTCACACCACAACGGGCTAGAAAATCGGCAAACACCGCCGGGTCTGGCAGCGGGTGGCGGCCGTTGTTTCCTGTTTTTTCTCCAGACAAATCACGATCTACTCCCGCGAAAAAGGCGCCGGTAATGTGACTTGTTGAATACACGTTTTGCCCCTTGATCGGGTTGGTCAGGTCATGACGGCAATCGAAAATCACCCAACTGGGGTCGTCCAAGTGAGTGGCGAGTTCGGCAGTGCTTACGAGCATGAGGCAAACTTGCACCAACTTCCGATTCAGCGGAATAACAATTCCGCGTCCTCAACGCCGCCCATCATACCAAATCGAGCAGTCTTCTTTTCGCCTCATAGTGCGCAGCGGCGCACAGAGTGCCCGGATCAGAAAACGAGCATTTTCGCTCGCAGAATAAAGGTGCGCTTTTCGCCCCGAGGTGGGTAGTGGGACCCCCGCAAGAACCTTAACTCGACGGCGAGGCTGTTGCGACTTACCCCACCGATTAAGCCTAATCGACAGATCCACCTCTTCGCCGGCAAAGAACTCGGTTGAGAATCCACCGACTGCCCGAAAAGCAACCGCCTCCACTACCACGAAGGAGCCAGCCATGTGCGAAAGCAACCGACTCCACATTTTCCAAATTCCCGCCACTGCGCGAACAAACCAAGGCACATCATCAAATTGCAAAGTTGTGCCAATCGCGACAGCCCGGCCCAGTTCAATTTCATGAGCCGTTCGAACAAACAACTCCTTGGAGGGCGACGAATCGGCATCGACAAACCATAGCCAATCTCCGGTGGCGATCTCAGCACCTCGATTGCGCGCGCGACTGATCTGATTGATCGGCTCAAACACCACGCGCGCGCCGGCCTCCCGCGCGATCTCCGCGGTGCGATCCGTGGAGTTATTGTCACAAACGATCAACTCAGTATCCCAGCCTAAAGCGCTAAACTCGCGGGTAGCCCGCTTGATTACCTCAAGCGAGGCACCGAGTAATCGCTCTTCATTGAAGGCAGGGACAATAATCGAAACCTTCATCACGCAGGGCTGTGACGGTTCAATATACCGCCCGACCGCCGGTCAAATCGTAGCAAAATCCCGTCGTGAAACCGTTCTCCGCCGATATAATAAACACCGCGAGAGTCGCAAACTCTTCGACGGTGCCACAACGTTTCATCGGAATCTTTGACGTCATGTAATCAACTTGTTCTGGCGGCATCGCCGCGACGATCTCGGTGCGAACCACCGCTGGGGCAATCGCATTAATCGTCAGGCCCGTCTCCGCATATTCCTTGCCCTGTGATTTGGTGAGTCCAATGACTGCCGCTTTGGAGGCGGAGTAAGAAGCCATGCCGGCGTTGCCATCCTTTCCGGCAATTGAGGCGACATTGAGCACCCGACCGTAGCCCTGTTTCAACATGTGAGGGGCAACGGCCTGAAAGGTATGCATGAGCCCGTGCACATTCACGGCCATCACCCGCGCAAAATCATCCATGGGTATCTCATGCGTCTTGAGATTAGTCAGCCCCGTGATGCCGGCAGAGTTGATCAGAATATCCACGTGTCCCCACGATTCCACGACAGCAGTAACTCCAGCCGAAACACTCTCCGCATTGGTGACGTCGACCTGATGAAAACTGGCGTTGCCAGTCAATTTCGAGGCGGCTTTTTGCAAGGCATCGGCTCGGGCATCAAAGACCGCCACTTTCACCCCGGCGGCCGTGAGTCGTTCGGCGGTAGCGAGGCCAAGTCCGGCCGCACCACCCGTGATGATTGCGACGCGTGTATCCCAGTTGTTTTCCATCGGATATTCGGGGATTAATCAGCCGCTTGAGCTACTTGACGCTGCTCACCGAGTCCTTCGACTCCGAGTTCGATCACATCGCCGGGCTGCATGAAGACCGGATCAGGCTTAAATCCCATCCCGACGCCAGGAGGCGTTCCGGTGCTAATGATATCTCCCGGCAACAGGGACATAAATTGACTGATGTAACTCACCAAATGAGCGACACCGAAGATCATCTGGGCGGTTGAACTGTTTTGAATTGTTTCGCCATTCCGACGCAGCCAGAGCTTCAAGTTGTCTGGGTTCTGAACCTCGTCCGAAGTGACCAAATAGGGTCCAAAAGGAGCGAACGTATCGGCACTCTTGCCCTTGAGCCACTGCCCTCCTCGTTCGATCTGCCAAGCGCGCTCGCTCACATCATTCATGACGGCGTAGCCCGCGACATGATTGAGAGCATCGGCTTCACTGACGTAATTAGCCCGTTTTCCAATGATGATAGCGAGTTCCACTTCCCAGTCGGTTTTGACCGAACCTCGAGGAATAACGATCGCGTCATGGGGACCCACCATTGCGCTGGTGGCTTTGGTAAAAAGGATCGGTTCTTCTGGAATTGCCATGCCGGCTTCCTCGGCATGATCCCGATAGTTTAGACCGGCGCACAGAATCTTACTGGGGCGGGAAATACAGGGACCCAATCGAACGGTATCTGCCACGGTGGGTGCGGTAGCAGTATTCTCGGCCACCCAAGCCGCAAGCCGGGATAAGCCATCGCCACCAAGGAAGGCTTCGTCGTAGTCCGAACCGAAAGCTGAGACGTCGATCCGACGACCATCGGCTAATTGCACACCCGGTTTTTCAGCACCGGCTTCTCCAAATCTGAGTAGTTTCATAGGGTAAAAAGATTACCATAGGTCATAGTGACGAATCCGCCAAGTCTCGTATCAATCGGTGGGAGAAACGAGAGTCATATCCAAACCATCCACAACCCACGCATACGGATAAAGCAGCTCACTGGTGAACAACTGCCGGCCGGCTCCATCGACAAACCAGATCCGGCCAAGCTCCGTGCCGGTGTAGGTGAGTTGGCCCCAAAGTGCATGATCCATTCGATCGGGTGCGTCCAATACCTGGAACGATCCCAGCCAGATTTGCGCGACACCGTCCGCATCTGACTCGGCGTTGAGACCATCCAGAATGCCGGCCTCAGGTGAATACAATGCACCGCTTGCCGACTCCAATACCGGGCCCCAATAGGGTATTTCGTGGGGGAGGTAGAGACTGCCAACGAATCCAGCCTCAACAAAATCCCGCTCAAAGGACTCAATAGATTCAACGTGTTCGCGAAATCGAAATAACTCTGGCGACCGAGCCCAATGGTTTTCGTGCACCAGCCCCCCCCCCAAAAAAAAAGCGAGCACTTGAAACACAAACACAACTTTGACCCATCGACTCGCCAACCACGGGCCGAGCATGAGCCAAACCCCGACAATCAACAACAAAGTCGGCGCGGTGAGGTAACGAACATGACGGGGTAACTCGAGCTGGGCCAACTCACTCAAATAGAGTGTGCGTGTTAGCGAGAAAACCGCCATCAGCGCTCCTATCCCCAAAAACATAACGGGAGCACCCCACGCGTTCAGGGACATCCGCCAAACTCCAAACCCAATTCCCAACAGCAGTCCGACCGCCAAGCCGTCGGCTAAAAGTGGTGCCACCGATACAACGCTTTCGGCAACTCCCCGACCGGCCAAACCGGAAACCAACCACCCGCGCCCTAAGAGATTCCCGGCTGCTGCTGCCATATCGCCAACTTCAAATGCCGCCGAACGAGAACCTTCCGTGCCTCGAAAAACCAACATCGCGAGCGCATACAGGACCAACTGCACCACCACCACCGCGCTCAACCGCTTCGTAAAATGATCGCCAGATCTGAAACCATTCCACGCCCAAAACGGAAGCAGCACCAATGCGGATGGACTCGACCACGCACAAAAACTGGCTCCCAGCACCACTCCCACTCGCCCGCCCAGGCCGGATGGCATTTGCATGAGTAACAGCAGCGCCAAGGCATACCCGAGATACCAATGTTGACCTGTGAGAAGGCCGAGGTTTTCGGCGTGAGGCGCCAAGGCGAGCAACCCGACGAGCGCCGCACGACTCGCATCATTGGCCAAGACAGATCGAAAACCCGGAAGATAGATCAGGCTGAATATAAACGCATTCAGCGACAAACCCACCAAAGCATAAGCGTAGGGTTGCTTCGCCCACGGCAGCACGGAAACAACCTCCGCAATCAACCGCGCATCGAACCGGAAATAACCGGCGAAAGGTGTGATAATAGATTCGAACCAGGGCGCATTGAAAGCGCCGGCGAAGAAGACCCAGCCGTCCTCACTAACGAACTCGCCACTCGACCACAGCAGCGGCACGCGTGCCATCAAAAGCAAAAGCACGCCCAGCCATAGCAGAGCGTGCTTCCAAATTCGATAGGCGGCGATGGCCGCCATAGTATCAGACGGAGTCCGGCACATCCCGTGGGGTCGGCCCCACATAGATCTGGCGCGGACGATTGATCTTCGACTTCGGGTTCGCGGCGACTTCGTGCCACTGCGCAACCCAACCCGGCATACGTCCGATCGCGAACATCACGGTGAACATATCCACCGGAATTTTGAGCGCGTTCATGATGAGGCCGGAGTAGAAATCGACGTTCGGGTAAAGCTTACGAGAGATGAAGTAGTCGTCGCTGAGCGCGGCGGCCTCAAGGTTGCGCGCAATATCCAGCAAAGGATCATCGATGATACCCAAGCTCTCCAACGCCTTATCAAAGCTGCCTTTGATGATCTTCGCGCGTGGGTCATGGTTCTTATAAACGCGGTGCCCGAAGCCCATCAGACGGGCTTCGCCGTTCTTGGCGGCTTCGATAAATTTGGAACCGTCATCACCGGCCTCGTGGATCGCGGTAAGCATCTCGAGCACGGCCTGATTGGCACCGCCATGAAGAGGTCCCCACAAAGCACTCACTCCGGCGGAAGCCGAAGCGAACAAATTGGCGCCAGCCGAGGCGACCATGCGGACGGTCGAGGTCGAGCAGTTCTGCTCGTGTTCAGCATGCAGCAACAGGAAGAGGTTGATAGCCGACGCCACTTCTGGGGTGGGCACGTAGTCCTGTCCCGGTTCGGAGAACATCAGATGCAGGAAAGTCTCGGCGTAGCCATATTCGGCGCGCGGCGAATTCAATGGCAGACCACGAGTAACGCGGTAGCTGTGAGCTGCAATAGTGCGAACCTTGGCCATCGCAATAGCGGCGGCATCGTCGAAGTGACCGAGGTCATGTTTGTGATTGTTGGTCGCGAGATGCGGGTAATAGGCACCGAGCCCATTCATGCTCGCAGCCAACACTGACATCGGATGAGTCGATTTCGGAAACCCACTGATGAAGCGCACCATGTCTTCGGTGAGGTCAGACTCTGCGGATAAACGAGCGGAGAAAGCGCTGCGTTGATCAGCGGTAGGGAGTTCGCCGTAGATCACGAGGTAAGCGACATCGATAAAATTGGATTTATCCGCCAGCTGCTCGATCGGATATCCGCGGTAGCGCAAAATTCCCTCTTCGCCATTGATGAACGTAATCTCGCTCTGGCAGGAGCCCGTATTGCCAAATCCTTCGTCGAAAGTGATGTAGCCGGTGGACGCACGAAGCTTGCGCACATCGACCGCTTTTTCGCCCTCTGACCCCACGATTATGGGTAATTCGAGTTCTTGGTCGTCGATCTTTAAGGAGGCGGTCTTTGGCATAAGCGGGAGAAGCAAACCCAGATCCGATCAAGATGCAAAACAAAGCCCGGTGATCTCGCCTCAATTCGACCGATCGTTGGCCCAAGTTAGCGAATCTAATCAATTCGCCCCAAATTGTGACTTATCGACCCGATAGCCGGACAAAATTGCGATAGAGATCGAGTCCCTTGCCTTGGCTTTTTTCCGGATGAAACTGAGTAGCGAAACAATTCCCCCGCCCAATCGCCGCCGTAAAAGGCCCACCGTAGTCACATTCCGCCAAAACCAACGCCGGATCCGTCGGGACACAGTGGAAACTGTGCACGAAATAAAATGATTGCCCGTCAGTCGCGAGATCCCCCTGCAGCTCGGTGTTGGCCTGGACGAACCGCACGGTATTCCAACCCATGTGCGGAATCTTATATTCAGCCGGCAAAACGAATCGCTTCACCTCACCGGGGAAGATTCCGAGCCCGGCCAGTCCCCCGCCCTCTTCGGATTTCTCAAAAAGCGCCTGCATGCCCAAGCACACCCCTAAAAAAGGCCGATCAGCGGAAATCCATTCGCGCACACTTTCCGCCAAGCCTGTCTCACGCAGAGAAGCCACGCAGTCGCGCAACGCTCCGACTCCCGGGAGAACGAGCCCAGTCGCACCGGCGGCATCCAGCTCAGCCGGGGTGCGCACGACGATGGGCGAGCCGCCCACCGTCTCGAGGGCTTTGGTCACACTGCGTAGGTTGCAGATGCCATTATCAATTACAGCGATCACGATGATATTTCGGAATTCAGGTTTGGGACTTTGGGATGTCGGGCATAAAGCCCGACCCACAACTCATTTCCAGTGGTTTTGCGTGGGTCGGGTTTTACGCCCGACAAACGAATAACGGCTGGCTCAGATCAGCCCTTTGGTCGACGGCAGACTATCGGCCGCCCGCGGATCAATCTGCGTCGCCACATCCATAGCACGAGCGAGGCATTTAAAAATCGCCTCGGCCACATGATGCGGCTCTTCGCCGTAAACCAATTGGACGTGTAGATTTGCGCCCAGAGCATTACTGAATGCCCGGCAAAATTCCTTCACCAAGATGATATTAAAATCGCGCACGAACATGGTTGGCGCGTCGGCCGAGTAGACCAAGTGAGGACGACCACCGATATCCAACGCGATGCGCGCGAGTGATTCATCCATGGGCAGCAAAAAGAATCCGTAACGACGGATACCTTTCTTGTCGCCTAGCGCCTGCTTGAAAGCATCGCCCAATACGAGTCCCACATCTTCGACGGTGTGATGGTAATCTACTTCTATGTCGCCATCGCACTTCACGTTCAGATCGAACAGTCCGTGCTTAGAAAACAGGGTGAGCATGTGATCGAAAAACGGCACGCCAGTGGCGATTTCGGATACACCTGAGCCATCCACCACGAGCGAGAGCTCAATGTCGGTTTCGGCGGTTTTACGCGAGAGGGTTACGGATCGTGTTTCAGCCATGCTTGAATTGCTTGATCGACGGCGAGCATCTCGTCGTCGGTGCCAACGCTGATTCGCAGAAAGGGCGCGGTCAAGGCGTGGTTGGGGAAGCTGCGCACGAGAATTCGGCGTGTTTTAAAGTATTCAAAGAGGCTGGCGGCAACCTCGGAGCCAATTAACCCCTGAGCATCACGAGGTTCTACGAAGATGAAATTTGCCGCAGAGTCGTAGATAAACCACCCCTGTTCACGCCAAGCGGCGAGCCAGCGGTCGCGAGTTTTCTTAATCCTCGCGATTACGGCATCGTAGTAAACCGAATCGCCCAGTGCGGCTCCTGCCGCAACTTGGGACAGCTTGTTCACGTTGTAGCTATCGCGCACGCGGTCGAGCAGACCGATTGTTTCAGCGCTCGCGAGGGCATATCCTACTCGTAGGCCAGCGAGGGCGTGAGCCTTCGAAAGCGTGCGCACCACGACCAGATTCGGATAACGGCCGAGCAGCGTGATCGCATTTTCCTCCGCAAACGGCGCGTAAGCTTCATCGACCACCAACAGTCCAGAAAATGACTGGAGAATTTGTTCGATCGACTCATTGGTGAACCCCACTCCGGTCGGTGCATTGGGAGAGGTAAGAAAGAAGGCCTGCGCATCGGAATTCGCGATTTGCTCCACCGGTAATATCATCGAGCGATCGAAGTCGATCGTCGCAGTGCCACCGTCCTGAATCGCGACCAACACGGGATAAAGTGAATAGCTCGGCAGCGTAAATCCGGTCGGAGTTTCTGGTCCGCCAAATACGCGCACCAACAAATTCAGAATATCATCGGAGCCATTGCCGATAATCACCTGGTCCTCGGCCAGACCATGCAGCTCCGCTATCTGAGCGCGCAGCGGTGCACTCGTCGGACTCGGGTAAAGGCGGAGCGATGCGCCATCATCGGTTACGCTTTGGGTAATCGCCTCCGCAACTTTGGGACTCGGCGGATACGGGCTCTCGTTGGTATTGAGCTTAACCCAATCCGAACCGGTCGGTTGAAACCCCGGCGTGTAAGCATGCAGTCGGGGCACATGGGTGCGGGCGAGCTCGGTTGGCGTGCTCACTTATTTCTCCAATCGAATGGCTACGGAACGACCATGGGCATCCAATTGCTCCATGCTCGCGAAGGCTTGAACCACTTTCTCACCCGCTCGAATAGATTTTTCATCGTAGCGAATGATGCTCGTGCGTCGCAGAAAATCGGCCACGCGTAATCCGCTGAAGAACCGGCCGGCCCGGCCGGTCGGTAAAACGTGACTCGGGCCCGCCGTAAAGTCGCCCAGCGCAGTGGGAGTCAAATTGCCGATCATCATCGCGCCAGCCGTAGTAATATCGCGTTCGAATCGCTTGGCCGTCGAAGGTTTCACGAGGAGTTCCAAATGCTCGGGCGCCACGTAGTTCGCCACTTCGATGGCTTGGGCCACGGACTTCACCTCCACCGCAATGAATCCTTCATCCAAAACCCGTTCGGCTTTTTTGTTTCGACCGAGGGTCGGCAACTGCTTCTGCACTTCGGCGGAGATTGCATCGATCACTTTGCGGGAAGTGCCGACCAAATAGATTTTTTCCCGGCCGGATCCGTGTTCGGCCTGAGCCAACAGATCGGCGGCGGCAAAATCTGCCCGCGCGGATGAATCCGCTATCACCATAACCTCACTGGGTCCCGGAAGACTATCGACGCCGACCGTCCCAAAAACCTGACGTTTCGCTTCAATGGTGTAAGCGTTGCCTGGGCCGTAAACCTTATCGACGGCTGGAATCGTTTTAGTGCCATAGGCCATCGCACCAATAGCATGAACTCCACCGACGCGGTAGACTTCAGTCACGCCGATCAGATGGAGCGCGGCCAACAAGCCATCGGCTACATTGCCTTGCGCATCAGAAGGAGTAAAAACCGCGATCTCGGGACACCCGGCGATCTTGGCTAATGTCGCTGTCATTAAGACGGTCGAAACGAGTGGCACTTCGCCACCCGGCACATAAAGACCAACCCGTCGGATCGGATGATGACGCTCCCCTACTTCCGCGCCTTGAGGGTTTCGACCTGTCCAATTTTCCGGCATGCCCTGCTTGTTGAAGGAACGGATGTTGGCCAACGCGGCCTTCATTGATCGCATCTGAGTTGCCGGCAGACGTTGCGCAGCCGCTTTCAACTGATCAGGCCGCACGCGAAAATCGCGGGGTCGAAGAACAGCGCCATCAAATTTTTTAGCGTAAGCCGTGACGGCGGCGTCACCTTTCGTGTGCACCTCACGAAGGATTGCCGCCACACTGGCGGTGATTTCCGGTGGCACGATTGCACCAGCACAAAACTTCGCCAGCTTAGCCCGGGCGGAGGTAGATGAGTAATTTAAATAACGCACGACGAACGGCGAACCTATCCCACTCGACCCCAAAACTGCAAGTCGGTGGATTCGGAATCCATCTTACTGACGCGTGATTGACGGGACGCGGAACATCCCCCGATCGAGCGACTGATTCACTTCGATGCTCTCGAATGTAACTGCCACCTTTTGAATGCTTCCGTCTGGTCGGGTCGAAGAGGTAATCACTTGGTTCGGAAACCGAACTCCCGCGACACGGTTTTCACCGGCCTCCATGATAACCGCGCCGCTGTCGGTTTCGCTGCGGACGAGCTTGCCCGTTACCGGATCAAAGAATCGGAAAAAGATAATGCCATACCCATGTTTGAAAGCGATCTTGTGGAGTTGTTTTCCGTCAACTGCGACCAAGCCTTCATCCTCCATGCTACCACCGACACCTGCGATATTTTTGAAGAAATTCAAATTCTCCCAGGTGTTGGCCCGGAGCCGGCGAATCTGCTCCGTATCGAGCAAGGTCATGCGCCATTGATCGAGGTTTTCTGGATTCTCGATGCGTTGCCAACCTTCGTAATCGTCAAGCCCGGTCGTTTCGGTGCGTTCCGGCGAGGTGATACGAATGCGTTGGTAGAATGGCGCCGAGAAAATAATTTCGATTTGAGCGGTGGTGCTTTGCTCCACTCCCTCTGCATCGACGCCAGAGGAGACCAGGGTGCCACTAAAGACCACCGTCTTAACCGCCTCGAGAGCCGACTCGGATCCAAGATAAGACCGGGCAAGTGAGATAACATCCTCCGTGTCCGCCTTGATCGGCAGCACCATCAGAATGGAAGGAACGAGAATACGAAGCAGGGTTTTCATTACAGGGAGGAATTTTGGAGCAATAGTTATGGGACCAGCCGAATACAAGTTGGTTCAACTGGCAATGACGCAGCGTGCTGATTTATTCCCATTCGATGGTAGCGGGTGGTTTGGAGCTAATATCGAGCACAACCCGGGAGACATCACGAACTTCATTGGTAATTCGATTAGATATCCGACCCAGCAAATCATAAGGAAGTTTCGTCCAATCTGCAGTCATGGCATCGATACTCTCCACTACCCGGATAGCGATGACCCAAGCGTAGTTACGCTCATCACCGATCACCCCCACCGATTTGACAGGCAGGAACACGCAGAATGACTGCCAAACTTTCCCATACCAGCCGGAGTTTTTCATCTCCTCCATTAGAATGGCGTCGGCTTCCCTGAGCACATCGAGTTTAGCTTTGGTGATATCACCGAGTAATCTAACGCCAAGTCCGGGGCCGGGGAATGGCTGACGCCACACCACTTCATTCGGAAGACCGAGGGCCGAACCCACGGCGCGAACCTCGTCTTTAAAGAGTTCACGCAGAGGCTCGAGGAGTTTGAGTTTCATGCGGTCGGGCAGACCACCGACATTGTGGTGGCTCTTGATTAAAGCAGCAGGGTTACCGTCTATTGCTACCGACTCAATCACATCTGGATAAAGGGTGCCCTGCGCCAGGAAGTCGGCCTTACCGATCGTCTTGAGCGATTTCTCGAAGACATCGATAAAAGTGTTTCCGATGACTTTCCGTTTCTGTTCAGGGTCGGTGACCCCCTTCAGGCGGCGGAGAAAAAGTTTCGAAGCATCGACCACTCGTAGATCAATTTTGAAGTGCTTGCCGTAGAGACGCTCAACGGACTCACGCTCCCCTTTGCGGAGCAGACCATTGTCTACAAAAACGCAGGTGAGCTGTTTCTTGATCGCGCGGTGAATCAGCGCGGCGGCAACCGAGGAGTCCACCCCGCCAGACAGCCCGAGAATCACGCGAGACTTACCGACCTTTTTGCGAATATCCTTAATCGACTGCTTGATGTAATCATCGGTCGTCCAGTCCTGCTCTGCCTTGCAGACGCGAACCAAGAAGTTACGAATCACATCAACGCCACGCTCGGTGTGAAAAACCTCGGGATGGAATTGGATGCCGTAAAAATTGCGCTTCCGATCTTCGATGACCGCAAAAGGGGAATTGTCGGTGGTGCCAATGGCATCGAACCCCGGCGGCAACTCAGTGAGCTTATCGCCGTGTGAATTCCACACGTTAAGCTTGCGAGGCAGGCGGTGAAATAACCGGCCCGGCTTTATAACGGAAAGCGCACCCAGGCCAAACTCCCGCGCTTTGCTGCGGGACACTTTACCCTTCAGCATCTTGCCCATGAGCTGAAGCCCGTAACAAATACCGAGCACGGGGACGCCCAACTTGAAGATTTTGGGGTCCGGCTGGGGGGCCTTTTTGGCGAAGACACTGCTCGGTCCGCCTGATAGAATAATACCGGTCACGCCATCCGCCTTCAGTTCTTCAACTGGAGTAGCGAAATGATAGATCTTCGAGTAGACCTCACATTCGCGAATGCGTCGCGCAATGACCTGCGTGTATTGGGAACCGAAATCGAGAACGGCAATCGTGTGAGCCATTCGTGAGCAAAAGCATGAGTCCTGCCGGAATCAAGTGATGATGCCGTTTGAAACGAAATTCGTTACTTAAAATCGCAGATGACCGTTCTTGAAGCCACACGATGGACAATCGGCCTCAAGATGCTCCCCCCGTATCGCATAAACTTGATCACACTTCACACAGTGAAAGATAGTGCGCCGTCGTTCCGCCTCAAAACGAGCATGATCGCGACGATCATAATAAATCCAAAGCCCGAGAAATAATGCCGCCACAAATAGGCTATATATAACGGTGGCGGTGGTGAGATCGAACATGGGGATGAACCCAAAGGTATGGCAGAGAACTCTCCCGGCTCAAGCCGCGTCGCGAAATGTCAGGCAATGAAAACAAAAAAACGCCGCCCCGAACAAGCGGGGCGGCGTTGAAATTTTAGAACGAGACTAAGGTTTAGGCCTTCTTCTCTTCTTCGTCGGTCGAAGGAGCTTCTTCAGCTGCAGGAGCCTCGGCTTCAGCGGTAGGCGCTTCGGCTTTGGTTTCTACCTTTTCAACTGGAGCCGCTTCCGCAGCGGCTTCTTCAACCACTGCTTCAGTGTCCGGCTTGTCCGCCGAAGCTTCAGCGGAGGTGGATGCGGCTGCCTTCTTGGCTTTGCCAGCACCCTTTTTCTTTGGCTTCTTATAACCTGGGTCATCCGCTTTTACGAACTCGATGAGCGCCATTTCAGCGGCATCACCTTTACGGGGACCGAGCTTGTAGATCCGGGTGTAACCACCGGGACGATTCTCGAATTCACTGACCTTTTCATCGAAAAGGAGCGAAACCGCGGTCTCGTCACGCACATCGGCCATAGCCAGACGACGAAGGTGAAGTTTGTCTTTCTTCTCGGTCTTAGCCGCGGCCTTCTTGGCTTTGGTTACGATCTTCTCGACGAAGGGACGCAGGGCCTTGGCCTTAGTGATGGTGGTCTTGATTCGCCCGTAGGTGATCAATGAAACCGACATGTTGGCGAGCATGGCCGCGCGATGTTCGCGGGTCACACCGAGGGACTGACGATGAACTCTATGACGCATTGTAGTGTGTGTTTATTGGGTTATCGCCTCCGATCGGCTACCTCGCTGCAGCGTTGAGCGGCGAGGCGGCGCAAAGGCGTGTGTAATCTAAGTAAATAGAAGCTGTCGCAATGCGACGGTGCCTCTTAATACTTGAAATTTGATGCTTGTTACTTCCGGCATTAACCGGCTCAGAGCTCTTTTTTCGTATCGAGGAGACGTTCGTCGAACTTCATACCTAGCGAGAGGCCGAGATCGTCGAGCTTGTCCTTAATTTCGTTGAGGGACTTCTTGCCGAAGTTGCGATACTTGAGCATCTCTTGCTCGGACTTCATCGCGAGTTCGCCAACGGTCGTGATGTTGGCGTTGTTCAAGCAGTTAGCCGCACGAACCGATAGCTCGATTTCGTTGACCGACATGTTGAGAAGCTTGCGGAGCTTGTTCTGCTCTTCGCTGACTTCGGACTGCTGGTTGTCGAACTCGAAGTTCTCCTCGGACACGTTGTCGAACACGTCGAGGTGATGCTTGAGGATCGAGCCGGCTTGCTTGAGGGAATCGTCCGGAGAGATACGACCGTCGGTCCAGATTTCGAGCACGAGTTTGTCGTAGTCGGTGATCTGACCCACGCGGGTTGCTTCGACGGAATATTTGACGAGCTTAACTGGGGAGAAGAGCGAATCGATCGGAATGACTCCAATGGCTTGTTCTTCCTTCTTATTAAGATCACCCGGGCAGTAGCCACGACCGGTCCGGATAGTGACTTCAGCCTCAAAATCACGTTCCGTGTCGAGGGTGCAAATCACTTGTTCAGGGTTGACGATGGTGATGTTGGCGTCGGCTTCGATATCGGCCGCTGTCACCGCGCCTTGGCGGTTCACCTTGATCAACAGAGAAGTCTCCTCGTGTTCACCAGCGGTGACGATGAGGACCTTCTTGAGGTTAAGGACGATGTCGGTGACATCTTCAACTAAACCGTCGACGCTTTGGAACTCGTGGTTCACGCCTTCGATTTTGATGGAGGAGATGGCGGCTCCTTCGATGGAGCTGAGCAGCACGCGACGAAGGGAGTTACCGATCGTGTGGCCGTAACCGGCCTCGAAAGGCTCGGCGAGAAACTTGCCGTAGGTGGCGGTGGAACCTTCCTCCACCTTGGTGAGTTTGTTAGGTAGTTCGAACTTACCGAGACGTTTTGGCATGGCTATATGGCGGTGTTAATTTCTGAGAGTAATACGAACCGAGATTAGAAGCGTGAGTAGAACTCAACGATCAATTGCTCGTTGATGTCTTGCGTCATCTCTTCACGGGTGGGCAGGCGATTCATAACGCCGGTGTAGGTTTCAGAATTGAGTGTAATCCAACCTGGAACATTACGGGCACGGGTCTCTTCGAGGTTGCGGGTAGCAATCTGGCGGGAGGTTGGCGTGTCTTTGATCATCACCTCATGTCCGGGGAGGACGGTGTAGCTGGCGATGTCGACCTTACCACCATTCACGCGAACGTGGCCGTGGTTGACGAGCTGACGAGCAGCTGCGCGGGTCTTGGCAAATCCGAGGCAATACACGACGCTGTCGAGACGGGTCTCGAGGAGCTGCATGAAGCGATCACCGGTGACGCCCCGCTCGCGCTTGGCCGTTTCAAAGGTGCGGCGGAATTGACGCTCAAGCAGTCCGTAAACGTAACGAAGCTTTTGCTTCTCGTTTAGGCCGATGGCGTATTCCGAAAGCTTGCGACGCAAGCGCGGGCCATGTTGCCCAGGTGGATACGGACGTCTTTCGTAAGCCTTGGTGGCGCCGAACAGCGGCTGGCCGAAGCGGCGACTGAGGCGAGTGGTGGGTCCAATGTAACGAGCCATGGATAAAAAATTCTAATGATTAAAAATTGAGTGATTGAGCAGACCGATTAGACGCGACGGCGCTTAGGAGGCCGGCAGCCGTTGTGCGGCACCGGAGTGACGTCGATGATGGAGGAAACCTCGAGGCCGATCGCTTGGATAGCGCGGACCGCGCTGTCGCGACCGAGTCCAGGACCGTTGACCTTGATGACCACGTCCTTGAGGCCGTGAGCCATGGCAGCGCGGCAGGCATTCTGCGATACGATTTGAGCGGCGTAGGCGGTAGACTTGCGGGAACCGCGGAAGTTACACTTACCGGCGCTGGCCCAAGCGATCACGTTGCCCTTAGGATCAGTGATTGAGACGATCGTATTATTGAAGGAAGCGAGGATATTAACGACACCACTGATGACGTTTTTGGAGCCCTTAGCCTTACGGATCTTAACGCCACCCAGCTCTTCTTTAAGTAAATCTTCAGCGGTGGGTTGCTTAGGCACTCCACCAATTAGCTCAGTAGGCTTCTCAGCAGGAGCCCCTTCAGTAGCGGATGCATCGGCAGCGGGATCTTCAGCGGCTGGTGCTTTTGCAACAGGTGCTTTGTCCGCAGGGACTTCAGCGACAGGTGCTTTAGCCGCGGGTGCTTTTTTAACAGCAGGCGCCTTTTTGGCAGCAGGTGCTTTTTCAGCAGCAGGCGCTTTGACCGCAGGTGCTTCAGCAGCGACCGGGGTTTCAGCGGCAGGAGCAGACGGAGCCTCTGGTGCAGCGGCCTCAGGGGCGGCGGCGGGCTTGGTCTCTTCGTTTTCTGGTTTGGAATTTTTTTCAGCCATGACGGTTTAGACTTATTTCTTGGTTACACCAACCGTGCTGCGCGGGCCCTTGCGGGTCCGGCTATTGGTCTTGGTGCGTTGACCGCGAACCGGGAGGCTGCGGCGATGACGGAGTCCACGGTAACAACCGATGGCTTGGAGGCGCTTGAGATTGCCGGTGATTTCACGACGAAGATCACCCTCAACCACCCACTTGTGCTCCATGATGCAATTAAGAATCTGATTCAATTGCTCTTCGGAGAGTTCACTCGAACGCATATCTGCGTCGAGGCCCGTCTCAGCAACGATCTGATCGGCCCGTTGGGGACCGATGCCATAAATGTAGCGAAGCGAATAGGAGAGCTTCTTCTTCGCTGGAATATCAACACCAAGTATACGTGGCATAATAGTAAGGTTTTATAAGTAGGTTAGAGAGTTTTAGTTTTAAGAGTGAGAGATTCAGGACCGTTAAACGGCATGAATTGAAAGGGGTGAATCGAGTCGAGGAAGGGTAAGAACCTCCGGGCCTCGTTCGGTGGTGAGCACGGTGTGCTCAAAGTGAGCGGAGTCTTTACTGTCAGCGGTAACAATCGTCCAACCGTCGGCGAGGGTGCGGGTGCGCCAAGATCCGACATTCACCATCGGTTCGATGGCGAGCGTCATGCCTGGCTTAATTAATTCCCCTTTACCTCGGCGACCGAAGTTGGGGATTTGTGGTTCCTCATGCATTGAGGTTCCAACACCGTGACCGACCATATCGCGGACTACGCCAAACCCGTGTTTTTCAACGTGAGTCTGCACAGCGTGCGAAATGTCTCCGATGCGATTACCAACGGTGGCTTGGGCAATTCCGAGTCGAAGAGATTCTTCGGTGACTCGGAGTAGCTTGGCGCGGGCGTCGGAGATTTTGCCGACGGCGACCGTCATGGCATTATCACCGATGTAACCCTCATACTCAACGACTAGATCGAGGGCGATGATATCGCCGTCGTGTAAGACGCGTTTGAGAGAACCGATGCCGTGAACCACCTCTTCATTTACGGAGAGGCAGGTAAAGGCCGGAAAGCGGCGTGAGTCGACTTGGTAACCGTAACATGCGCTGCGGGCTCCGAGCCCTGCGATAAGTTCGCGGCCAATTTGGTCCAAGTCATAAGTAGTGATCCCTGGGCCAACACTATCGCGTAGTTTATACAGAACAGTGGAGGCGATCGCACAGGCATCGCGCATTTGCGCGATTGCTCGCTCGTTTTTGATGGGAATAGCCATCAGGCGGCGAGCGGTTGCTCAGTCAGGACAACGTCGAGACCGAGAGTGCGATAATGGTTGATGAGGACTGGCGAAGCGGATGCTTCATCAGAAACCCAGACACCGGTCAGACCGGAGCCGCGAGTTTCGAGCCACTCATCGAACACTTGAGCTTGGAGCAGCGTAGCCGGGAAGTCCGCTAGGACAAAACCCGCATCGGGTTTACGCGCCCAAAACCAACGGCGCATAACGCCGAATAGGATTTGATTAGGGACCGAAAGTCCCTGTCCTATCGCCCGCTGGGTTTGCACACCGGCGGGGGTTTGACGCGAAATCTCCTGCTCCATCAGTTGGGCAGAAGAGACGTGCTCGAGATTCAAAGAACGGGATCGGACAGCAAGGGCTGCCGGGGCTGATCCGAGGATCAGTAACTTGGCCTTCGCAGGGCTTGCGCCGAGCGAAAGAGGCCAGAACGTGGATTCGGCCTCAGCCAAAGTAAAGGGTTATTTTCTAGCCCGCATACTGGCGCCAAAGCCAGATAGCGAAGCCGAACAGAAGCATGCCGCCCATGAAGGACACGAGCTTGTTAACGGCGGCGGAACTCGCGGCATCACCCGTGGAACCAGGACGGCTCTGACCAGAGGCACGAGCGCGGACCCTACCCTTCTTCAAGAAACCGTCGTAATGACGTTGAAGGAGGAAGGTTTCGATTTGGCGCATCGTATCGAGGACAACACCCACCGTAATGAGCATGCCGGTGCCACCGAAGAAGATTGCGATCCGTTGGGGGACATTCAGCTCGAAGAGCAAAACGTCCGGGAATACCGCAATGGTCGTGAGGAAGATCGCACCCGCTAAGGTCAGGCGCGTCATGATGAAGTCGAGGAACTTAGCCGTTGGTTCGCCGGGACGAACACCTGGGATGTATCCACCATACTTCTTCAGATCGTCAGCGATTTGGATCGGCTTGAACATAACTGAAACCCAGAAGTAACTGAAGAACAGGATGAGCATGCCGAAACTGGCATAATAGAACCAATGGCCGCGGAGGAGATTATTGGAGAAATCTACCAGAAAATCGAGATCCAGAGCCGCACCCAATTGGGAGAGGATCTGCTGCGGGAACATCAGAATGGCACTCGCGAAGATGACCGGCATCACCCCCGAGTAATTCACCTTAAGCGGCATGAATGAGCTCTGGCCACCCATGACCTTGTTGCCGACTACCCGCTTGGCGTATTGCACCGGAATCTTCCTTTGCCCCTGCACCACCATGATGATACCCATGGTGACGAGAATGAAGAGACCAAACATGACCAGACCTTGCGGTAAGCCGAGGGTCTGCACTCCGACAGGAGCAAAGAAAAGTTGGTAAGTCGCCTGCACCGCACCAGGAATATCGGCGAGGATACCCACCGTGATAAGGAGCGATACTCCGTTACCAATTCCGCGTTGCGTGATTTGCTCACCCAACCACATCAACAACATCGTGCCAGCGGTCATGATAATGACTGAGGTGAACAAGAAAGATATCTTACTCACGATCACGATATTCCCATAGAGATTCGTATCGAAGCTACTGCCGAACAATCGGGCGGGATTCTCCAGCGCAAGGATCAGTAGAGTGCCTTGCACCAAACAGATCATCACCGTGGCATAACGGGTGTATTGGGTGAGTTTTTGACGTCCCACATCTCCCTCTTGCTGCAAACGCGAGAGTGTCGGCACGACGGCCGTCATCAACTGGAAGATAATGGACGCACTGATGTAAGGCATGATGCCCAACGCGCCGATCGCTCCCTGAGTGAGGGCTCCACCCGTGAACATGTTCATCATGCCTACGAGTGCACCAGCACCGGACGCCGTTTGGTCAGCGAAGAATTGCTTGAGAGGCGTTGGATCCAGACCGGGCAGCGGCACAACGGCAGCTACGCGAGCGATGAACAACAACGACAGCGTGTAAAAGATCCGTTGCCGGAGCTCGGGAATCTTCAGCGAGTTCGTGAATGCAGAGAGCACAGGGCGTAATTAAATTTCGGAATTCAGGTTTCGTATTTCGGGTTTGGTTGGATTCGTAGGATTAAATCCAATCAATATTCCGTAATTCGAGACCCACTAGGGATTCAGGCTACGATGGCTTCGCCACCGGCAGCTTCGATCTTAGCCTTAGCTGCAGCGGAGAACTTACTCGCAGTGATCTTAATGGCGCGGGTGATTTCACCATCGCCGAGCACTTTTACGTAGGTCTCATCCTTGCGAATGATGCCAGCGACACTGAGTCCGACAGAGTCCACTTCAGTGACGGACTCGTCGAGTTTGATGAGATCGCCAACATTCAGGACAGCTGGTTCAACGCGAAAGCGGGCTTGATTGAAGCCGCGGATGGGGAGACGCCGATAGAGAGGCATCTGGCCACCTTCGAAGCCGATACGGATACCGCCGCCGGAGCGAGCGGTTTGGCCTTTGCCACCGCGACCAGAGGTCTTGCCGTGGCCATTACCTTCACCAGTGCCGACGCGCCGTTTACGGTGAATCGCGCCTTTAACGTTTTTGAGTTCGTGGAGTTTCATATGGGTTCCTCAGGAGGGGCGCCCCGCACTCGATGAGAGGCGGGACTCGGATATACTAACAGTTAAATGAATTAGACTTCGTCGCCTTTAGCCTTACGCAGCGCCTTGATCGTGGCATGCACGCGGAGTTGCTTAAGAGCGGCGACGGTTGCGTTAACCACGGCGAGGTGATTATTAGAGCCGAGGGACTTGGTGAGCACATTGTGCACTCCAGCCGCCTCGAGAACCGCACGCACTCCCCCACCAGCGATAAGGCCAGTTCCGGGTGTGGCGGGACGAACCAAAACCTTACCACCATCAGCCAAGCCTAAAGCTTCGTGAGGGATCGTATCGTTTTTGATCTGAACCTTAAACATGTGCTTGCGGGCGCCTTCGGTGCCCTTGCGGATGGCCTCGGGGACCTCATTGGCCTTACCGAGATGCACGCCTACTTGACCCTTGCCGTCACCTACGACGACGAGAGCGGAGAAGCTGAAGCGACGTCCACCTTTAACCACTTTAGAACAGCGGTTAATGAAGACGACTTTCTCGAAGAGTTCCGGACCTTCGTCTTGAGAGGCGCCATTGTCGCGACCACGACCACGGCCGGGACCACGACCGCCAGGACCACGGCCACCAGGACCACGACCACCGGGACCACGACCACCGGGACCACGGCCGCCAGGACCACGGCCACCAGGACCGCCGGGACCACGGCCGCCGGGACCACCGGGACCACGGCCACCGGGACCACGGCCACCGGGACCACGGCCACCGGGACCACCAGGGCCACGACCAGCAGGACCGCTAGGTCCAGCGTTTGGGCCAGCTGGGGTATTAGAAGGAGGAGTAGCAGAAGGAGTGCTCATAGCCATGTGATGCTTAGAATTTGAGACCACCTGCACGGGCGGCGTCGGCAAAGGTTTTCACCTTGCCATGATAGCGGGCTCCGTTGCGGTCGAACACCACTTCGGAGATGCCAGCGGCAGTTGCTTTATCAGCGAATGCTTTGCCGAGGGTCTCGGCACTGGCGACATTGGCCGCGAGCTTCTGCTTGCGCAGATCTACGTCGAGGCTGGAAATAAAAGCGATGGTCTCGCCGGCGTCGTCGTTGACGGCTTGGGCATAGATGTGCTTGGCGGTAAATTTTACGGAGAGGCGCGGGCGAGCGGCCGTGCCGTTCACTTTTTTGCGGATGCGCCACTTGCGCTTTTGCAGCAGCTTGGATTTGGAATTCGTTTTCATTGGTGCGTTTGCCTTTCTGCTGATTAAGCGACGGTCTTGCCTTCTTTGCGGCGGATGCGCTCACCTGCATACTTAACGCCCTTACCTTTGTAAGGTTCGCACGGGTAGTAGGAGCGAATATTGGCGGCGACTTCGCCGACCATTTGTTTGTCAACGCCTTCGACCTTAACCTTAGTTTGGTCGGTGACGGTCACTTTGATACCATCTGGAATCGGATAAAGGATCGGGTGGGAATAGCCCAACGCGAGGTCAAGCGTGCTGCCCTTCAGGATGGCTTTAAAACCAACCCCCGAAATTTCGAGGTCCTTTACGAAACCGTCGGTCACACCGATCACCATACCGGCGATGATAGAGCGAGCCGTGCCATACATGGCATTGGCGAAGCGCGAGCTGTCAGCCGGTGCGACGGAGATGGCTCCATCACTAAAGGTGAACGTAGCGGCGCTGTTAAAAGTCTTAGCGAGTTTGCCCTTCGGGCCCTCGACGGAGATCGTCTGTCCGGAAATGTCTACTTTGACTTTCTCGGGGACGGGAATTGGTTGTTTACCGATGCGGCTCATGATGCGTTTTCCGGATTACCAAATATTGCAGAGGAGTTCGCCCCCGGCCTTGTTGCGGCGGCAGTCCTGATCTTTCAGCAACCCTTGTGAGGTGGAAAGAATGCTGATGCCCAAACCATTGAGCACTCGCGGAATATCGTCGTATTTAAAATAGAGGCGTCGACCTGGAGTCGAGACGCGCTTGAGGCCAGTCAATGCCGGTGTGCCACCGACATACTTCAAGGAAATGACCAAGGTCTTGTGGCCTCTTTCATCGGCGCCCTCGGATACATTGTTAATGTAACCTTCGGACTTAAGGATGCTAGCGAGGCTCGCCTTGAGCTTCGAGTGAGGCATTACGCACTCATCGAGCCTGGCGCGGCTGCCATTGCGCAGGCGCGTTAATAAATCTGCAATCGGATCGTTCATGATGGATGTTCTAGTTCTCGGCCATACGGGTCATATCCAAGTTCCATAAGATGGAACTATACCCCCGTTAACTGAAAGAGTTTACCAGGAGGATTTAATGACTCCGGGGATTTTACCGGCAAGCGCGAGCTCCCGGAAAGTGATGCGAGACACCCCAAACTTACGGATGTAGGCGCGGGGGCGGCCACTCATACCGCAGCGATTCTTGATGCGCACGGGGGAAGAGTTCCGAGGAAGCTTCTGCATACCCTTTTGAGCAGCGAAGAATTCTTCGTCGGTGGTCTCAGGATTGACCAAAGCGGCCTTAAGTTCGGCCCGTTTCGCCGCATACTTAGCGGTGAGCTTCGTGCGTTTAACGTTACGGTAGATGGCTGATGTTTTCGGCATGGCGAAAAATATTAATCTGCTTGGGCTGGGTCCTGACGGCGGAAAGGCATGCCGAGGAGAGAAAGAAGTTCACGACCTTCGTCATCGGAAGCCGCGGTGGTCACGATAGTGATATCGAAACCGAGTGTGCGTTTCACACTTTCCATGGAGATTTCCGGGAAAATGGAGTAATCGGTGATACCGATCGTGTAGTTACCGTGCCCGTCCAAACGGCTCGGGAGACCGCGAAAATCGCGGATAGTCGGCAAAGCGACACTGAGGAGACGATAAAGGAAGTCCCACATAGCATCACCACGAAGGGTAACGTGTGCACCAATCACTTGGCCTTGGCGCAGTTTGAAGTTCGCAACCGACTTGCGGGCTTTGGCCGTGACGGGCTTTTGACCTGCGATCGTGGCGAGATCCTTAATAACGTCAGCGATCTGATTCTTATCGAGATCAGTGCCAAAGCCGGAATTGATCGCGACTTTTTGAATACCAGGAACCTGGTGAAGATTCTCGTATCCACGACTTTTCGTAAGAGCAGGGATCACCTGTTCTTTGTAGTGGGTTTTGAGAGCGGGAATATATGAAGAGCTCATGGCAGGTGTCGTTGGAGTTCTGGCCCAACGGCGGTAAATGAGTAGTTACGGGAAAAAGAGGACGAGTAACGCAGTCGGCAGGAACGCTTGGCAAGGACGATTACTCGGTAGGTTTATAACGTGAGGAAATCAGGCTTCAACGGCCACCGGCGCACGCTTGGTAGAAGCGTCGAAGTTGGTCTTGAGCATCAAGTTGGAAACGTGAACCGAACCTTCGCGTTCAACGATGGCTCCGTTTGGATTCTCTTCTGATTTCTTCATGTGACGCTTGATCATGGCAACGCCTTCGACACGGGCACGGTTCTTAGCGCCGAGCAATTCGAGGACTTTGCCGGTTTTACCCTTATGGGCGCCGGCGATAACGACGACTTCGTCGCCGCGCTTGATGTGGTATTTCTTCATATTAGAGGACCTCCGGTGCTAGTGAGATGATCTTCATGAAGTTCTTCCCGCGAAGTTCACGAGCGACAGGTCCAAAGATGCGAGTGCCCTTGGGATTGCCGTCCGGATTGATGATGACGATCGCGTTGGAGTCAAAACGGAGGTAGCTGCCATCGGCTCGACGAATCGGAGCTTTGGTGCGAACGACGACGGCCTTGGTGACCTCGCCTTTCTTCACCGAAGCATCGGTGGAGCTGTCCTTAATATTGACGGTGATGATATCACCTACACCTGCGACATTACGGCCTGCTCCTTTTTTGGAGATCATGCTCGCTTTGCGTGCACCGGTGTTATCGGCGATTTGGAGAATGGAACGAAGTTGAATCATGGTTTAACCTTTTTGAACGGTTGGACGGACTCAGACCTCGGCTGGAGCGGTCACTGCTGCTTCAACAGCAGTTGGAGCGGCTTCGCTCGATTGAGCAGCACGATCCGCGGCAACTTCAGCATCAGCTGAGAGAGTCACGATGCGCAGTACGCGAAAGCGTTTTAGACGGCTGAGTGGACGGGTTCCCATGATCTCGATCTTGTCGCCAACATGGGTCTCGTTCTTCTCATCGTGCACGTGGACGATGGAGCGACGATTGATGACCTTTTTGTAGCGAGGATGCGGGATCTTGTAAGGGATAGTGACCTTGACGGATTTGTCGCCGGTGCGGCTAGTGACAATGCCGATCATGGTCTGGCGGGTGTTGCGAGTCGTAGTAGACATGGCTAATAAGAGCGGCCTTAGGCGGCCGCAGAGTTCTTCTCGTTAATGATGGTCTCGAGGCGGGCGATATCCTTGCGGAGATCACGCAGCTCGTGCGTCTTTTCGACTTGGCCGGTGTGCTTGCGCATGCGCAGTTGCACGAGGGCTTCGCGAACTTCGCGAAGGCGGGTCTCGATCTCGGCTGGAGTGAGTTCGCGGATTTCCTTGGGTTTCATAACAGTAGGGATCGAGAGGGTTAAAAGGTGGTATCGCGCACAACGAAGCGGCAGTGAAACGGTAGCTTTGCGTCGGCGAGGCGGCAGGCCTCTTTAGCGATGGATTTAGGGACGCCAGCAATCTCGAAGAGCATGGCGCCTGGTTTGATGACGGCTTCGTAGTGATCTACGGAGCCCTTACCGGAGCCCATACGGACTTCGGCGGGTTTTTTGGTGATTGGCTTGTGTGGGAAAACACGAATCCAAACCTTACCTTTGCGCTTCATATGACGATTAATCGCGATACGAGCAGCTTCAATTTGTCGACCGGTCATACCGCCACGAGTGAGGGACTGGAGTCCGAATTCGCCGAACGCAATGGTGTTACCACCCTTGGCGTTTCCGGCGCGGGAGCCCTTCATTACTTTGCGATATTTGGTGCGAGCTGGTGCGAGAGCCATAGTTTTTGTCTCCTAAGAAGGTTAATCAGCGCCGGGTTTAGGCGGGGATATTGCTGTCGGCTTCCGGCTTACAGATCCAGCATTTGACGCCGATCTTACCGTAGACGGTGTTAGCTTCAGTGAAGCCATAGTCGATATTCTCACGCAGGGTGTGGAGAGGCACGCGACCTTTGCGTTGCCACTCACGACGAGCGATGTCGGATCCACCGAGACGACCGGAGCATTGGATACGGATACCCTCGGCGCCCAGAGCCATCGCGATTTCAACGGTGCGCTTCATAGCGCGGCGGAATGCGATTCGGCGCTCGAGTTGCAGCGCAACATTCTCAGCCACAAGTTGGGCTTCGATTTCGGGCTTCTTGACCTCTTGGATGTCGAGGAGGATTTCTTTACCGGTGAGCTTCGCGAGATCGTCTTTGATCTTCTCGATCTCCTGTCCCTTGCGACCGATCACGATGCCTGGACGGGCGGTGTAGATCTTGACGCGGACACGGTTGGAAGCGCGCTCAATAAAGATGCGCGGCACCGAAGCCTGCTTAAGCTTCTCCATGAGTTTCTCACGGATGAGCTGATCCTCACGCAACAGCGTAGGGAAATCTTTCTTAGTGGCGAACCAGCGTGATTGCCAGTTGCGGCGGACGGCGAGACGGAAGCCGATGGGATGTGTTTTTTGGCCCATGAAAGATCAGGTGTTGGCGCCGTCGGAAAGGACGATGCGGATGTGGGAAAGAGGCTTGCGACGTGGCTTAGCGGTGCCACGGGCACCCGCCTTGAAACGCTTCAGCACGGGACCTTGCTCGATGAGAGCACGGTGCACGATGAGATCATCGGCCGAAACGTTGTTATTATTTTCGGCGTTGGCGATCGCGCTAATGAGCGTCTTGGCAATGAGGCGAGCAGACTTGCGCGGGATGACGGACAACAAGGCTAGCGCGTCCGGGGCCTTGCGGCCTTGGATCGTGCGAGACACTTGACGCATCTTCAGCGGCGACATGCGCGCATATCGGGTGAGGGCTTGAACTTCCATTTTTGTTTAGGGATTCCCCGTAAGGGGGGCGGCAGTAGTGACTCCTAGAAGTCTCCCTGCCCTTTGATTAATTAACTGAGAATATTATTAGAACCGGAGGGTTATTCCTTGCGGGTCATACCGCCATGAGAGCGGAAGGTGCGCGTCGGAGAAAACTCGCCGAGCTTGTGCCCGACCATGTTCTCGGTGACGTAGACCGGGATGAATTGCTTGCCGTTGTGGACACTGAAGGTGAATCCAACGAACTCCGGAGTGATCGTGGAACGACGGGACCACGTTTGGATCGGCTTTTTGGAGCCGCCATTGGCGTTTGCCTTCTCGATTTTCTCGATCAGGTGGAAGTCGACGTAGAAGCCTTTTTTGATGGAACGAGCCATGGTAACAGAAGCAGTTGATTATTTCTTACCGCGCGGCTTCATGCCGTTCTTGCGGACTAGGATGAGACGGTTCGAAGCTTTCGAACGGCTGCGGGTCGGGAAGCTCTTGGCTAGCTGACCCCAAGGCGATACGAGATGTTGGCCACCGCCTCCACCCTTGGACTTACCGTTACCACCACCATTGGGGTGATCGACAGGATTCATCACCATACCGCGAACGCGGGGGCGACGACCGAGCCAGCGGTTACGACCGGCTTTACCGAGTGAGATACGATTATGATCACCGTTACCGACTTCACCGATGGTGGCGCGGCACTTGGCGTTCACGAGACGAGTCTCTCCGGAAGGCATTTTGATCTGCGCGTATCCATCATCGTTAAGCGCAACGAGGACGACGGCGGTGCCGGCTCCACGAGCGATCTGAGCTCCCTTACCTGGCAGCAACTCCACGCAGTGGATTTTGGTGGAAGGCGGAATTAGCGACAGTGGAAAATTATTGCCGATTTTGAAGTCGGTGATCTCGGCGGTGGTGCCAGCAACGATGGTGCCGCCAACTTCGAGTCCTTCCGGAGCGATCATGTAGCGTTTTTCGCCATCCGGATACTCGAGCAACGCGATATGCGAAGAACGATTCGGATCATACTCGATCGCGGTGACCGTCGCGAGGACGTCGAGCTTATCGAGGCGCTTGAAGTCGATGATACGGTAGAGCTTCTTGTGCCCTCCGCCACGACGGCGAGAGGTGATGCGACCGTAGGCGTTGCGGCCACCGGTGCGAGGCTTGGGCTCCGTCAGTGCTTTCTCAGGACGTTTTTTGCTCAGTATCTTCGTCGAAGAATGTGAGGTGAAACGCTGGGATGGCGTGGTCGGGCGTGATAGTTTAATAGCCATGGGATGTGGTCTCCAGAGTGGTGCGAGTCGATTAGACGAGCTCGATCTTGTCGCCGGCCTTGAGCGTAACGATGGCCTTCTTGAAGTCGGATTTCTTACCCGGACGGCCAGTGCGGCCACGGGTGGTCTTACCGAGGTAGTTCATGACGTTTACCCGCTTGACCGTAACCTTGAAGGTGGTCTCAACCGCAGCCGCGATAGCTGCTTTTCCGGCGGTTGGGAATACCTCGAAAGTGTATTGTCCCAGCTCCGCGGAGAGCGCGTTGGATTTTTCGGTGAGGCGAAGGGTTTTTAGAATCTTATCAACTTGCATCAGTTATTACCTCCGTTGGCACGAGCGATGATGGCCTCGATTGCTTTGGCACTGATCACGATCTTTACATACTGAGCAAGATCATGGGAGTTGAGCTTTGAAGCCTCTTGGAAAGAGACACGCTCGAGATTGCGGGCAGCCAAAACCGTGGTTTCAGCGAATGGAGCATCAACCAGGAGCACGCGGCCCTTTGGAGCGATGCGGTTAATGATCTCGCTAGCCACTTGGGTCTTGGCGGGAGTGGTCACGAATTCTTCGATAATCGCGATCTCACCAGCACTGGCGCGATCGAACAATTGCCGAGAGAAAGCGAGGGCCTTCACCTTGGAGTTGATCTTCTTGGAGTAGTCGCGGGGCTTTGGTCCGTGGGCGACTCCACCACCAACCCAGATGGGTGAGCGAGTAGAGCCAGCACGAGCGCGGCCGGTGCCTTTTTGGCGCCAAGGCTTCTTACCTCCACCGGACACTTCACCACGAGTCTTAGTCGAGCGGGTGCCTTGGCGGCGGTTAGCGTTGATCGCGACGATGACTTCCTTAAGCGCTTGCAGGCCTTTGTTGCCTTCAAATTCAGGAACGCTGAATTCTTTTTCACTGCTACTGGTAGCGTCGGGTGTAAATACGGTGAGCTTCATGATTACGTCTCCTTGGTTTAGGCGGCGGCCTTTTGACCCTTGATGGCGGAACGGACCACAACGGTATCACCGTTGGCTCCGGGAATCGCACCACGAACAAGGATGAGGTTCTTCTCGGCATCGATTCTAACGACGCGGAGATTCTGAACAGTGCGGCGCTTACTGCCCATGTGACCGGGCATCTTTTGATTCTTGAACACGCGGCCGGGAGTTTGGCACATGCCAATCGAACCAATACGGCGATGGAACATCGAACCGTGGGTAGCAGGACCACCTTTAACGCGGAAACGTTTCATGACACCGGCGAAACCTTTACCCTTGGTAACTCCAATGACGTCGATCAATTGATCGGCTTTGAAGTTTTCAACGGTGACCATGTCACCAGGCTTGGCGTCTGGAGTGTCATCGAGACGAACTTCATCGAGGGTGCGGGGAGCAACCTCAAGACCAGCCTTAGCAGCGTGGTTGAGTTCGGCCTTGGAGGTGTTCTTCGTCTTCTTGGCGGAATAGCCAAGTTGAACGGCATTGTATCCGTCGGATTCGACGGTTTTTACCTGAACCACTGGGCAGGGTTCGGCTAGAACTACGGTGACCGGCATCAGGACGTTCTGCTCGTCGTAGATTTGGGTCATACCGATTTTTTTACCTATAATGGTATTGATCATGGGCTAAGTGGTAGGTGGAAAGTTTCCGTTTAGTTAGACCTACATTAGCGATTCCGGCGGATTGGGGCCCGCCGAAGGTGCCGCTATGAGTTATTGGTGATATTAAGAACTGGGTTAATCGAGCCGTAGGGGCGGATTAGACGTTGATAGAGATATCCACGCCGGATGGGAGGTTGAGCTTCTTGAGCTCATCAACCGTTTGGGCGGTGGGTTCAATGATATCGATGAGACGCTTGTGCGTGCGGGTCTCGAACTGCTCCATGGACTTCTTGTCCACGTGCGGGGAACGATTGACGCTGAGCTTCTCGATGCGAGTTGGCAACGGGATGGGACCCGAGACTCGGGCACCGGAGCGCTTGGCGGTCTCGACGATTTCCAAAGCGGATTGATCGATTACACGGTAATCGAAACCTTGGAGTTTGATGCGAATGCGTTGGCCTTGCATGGCGATATAAAGAACGGAGTTAGATTAAGTGCGGGCAGGTGCCTGCGTGGAGGCCTCAACAATCTTGCTGAGAACCGAGGCCGGAACTTGCTCGAAGTGAGAAGGCGAGATGGCCGCACTAGCGCGACCTTTAGAGAGAGAACGAATGTCGGTGACGTAACCGAAGAGCATTTCGAGAGGCACGTGAGTATCGACGATGGCGGCACCGGCTTTACTTTCCATACCGTTGATGCGACCGCGACGACGGTTGATGTCACCGATAAGGTCACCTTGGAACTCCTCGGGAGTCGTGATTTCAACGCCCATGATCGGTTCGAGCATGATCGGAGTGGCCTTCTTCATCGCATCCTTGAACGCGAAGATACCAGCCATTTTGAAGGCGATTTCGGAGGAGTCGACCGGATGGAATGAACCATCAACAATCGTCATCTTCACATCGACCACAGGGTAACCAGCGAGCACACCATTGTTGCAGGCCTCCATGAGGCCATCTGTGGTAGGTTTGATGAATTCCTTCGGGATCACACCACCAACAATCTTGTTGGTGACTTCGATTCCCTTACCCTTTTCGTTGGGCTCCATCTTGATCACCACGTGGCCGTATTGGCCCTTACCACCGGACTGGCGGATAAATTTACCTTCGCCATCGGCATCAGCCAAAATGGTTTCACGATACGCGATCTGCGGTTTGCCCGTAGTAGCCTCAACGCGGAACTCACGACGCATGCGGTCGATGATGATTTCCAAGTGAAGTTCACCCATACCGGAGAGAATGGTTTGTCCGGTCTCTTCGTCTGTTTTGACGGTGAGGGTCGGATCTTCAGCCACCAGACGTTGGAGGGCTGTGCCCATCTTCTCTTGGTCAGCCTTGGTGTTTGGCTCGATGGACATCGCGATAACCGGTTCCGGGAAGGAAGGTGGCTCAAGGCGGATGTCGAAATCAGCGTCACAAAGGGTGTCACCCGTGATGATGTTCTTCACGCCAACCACAGCGCAAATGTCACCGGAGTAGGCGATGTCGATTTCATCACGGTCCATGGCACGCATGAGCACGAGACGCGAAACGCGTTCCGAACGACGGGTGCGAGGGTTATAGACCGGAGCACCACGCTTCATCTGACCGGAATATACGCGGTAGAAAACGAGTTTACCCACGAATGGGTCAGTCCAAAGTTTGAAAACGAGACCAACCAGTTTACCAGCATCGTCGACCGCAACGGAGACGGGGTCGCCTTCGCTGTCCTGCCCCTTGATAGCGGGAAGGTCGATGGGGCTTGGCAGGTAATTAACCACGGCGTCAAGTAAGCGTTGCACGCCCTTGTTCTTGAACGCGGAACCAGGCATCACGCCTGTAAACTCGAGGGAAATCGTGGCCTTACGAACGGCGAACATGATCTCTGAAACAGAGATCTCTGCAGCTCCGAGAAACTTCTCGGCGAGATTGTCATCAAAGTCGCAGAGAGCTTCGATCAATTGCTCACGGTATTCCGCGGCTTGAGCTTTATACTCTTCCGGAATGTCGGAAGTAACAGGCTCAAGCCCGAGGGTGTCTTTCTCAGTGCCAAAGATGTAAGCAACATTTTGGACGAGATCGATGAGGCCAGAAAAGTTTTCCTCAGCGCCGATCGGAATACAAAGAGCGTGGGCATTGGCACCCAGTTTCTCACGCATCTCGCTGATAGCGGTAAAATAATCGGCTCCGACTCGGTCCATCTTATTGATGAAGGCCAGACGAGGGACGTTATATTTGTTGGCCTGACGCCAAACGGTTTCGGACTGGGGCTGCACACCGGCAACCGCACAGAAAACGGCGACTGCACCATCCAGCACCCGCATGGAGCGCTCCACCTCGGCCGTGAAGTCCACGTGACCGGGAGTGTCGATGATGTTGATACGTTGATTGATACCCTTCCATGCGCCACAGGACGCATCCCAAGCACAGGAGATAGCGGCCGCGGTAATTGTGATACCGCGCTCTTTTTCCTGAGCCATCCAATCGGTTACGGTATCACCTTCGTGAACCTCGCCGATCTTATGAACAGCGCCGGAATAGAAAAGAATACGTTCGGTGGTGGTCGTCTTGCCGGCATCGATGTGCGCGGCAATGCCGATGTTACGGGTCCATTCCAATGGGAAAGGACGCTCTTTGGCGTTAACCGAAGCAACTTGGGAGCGCTCGGTGACAACTTTGATCTCTGGAATTTCGGAAGACATTAAAATAAATCCTTACCAACGGAGGTGAGCAAAGGCGCGATTGGCCTGGGCCATCTTATGGGTGTCTTCCTTCTTCTTAACGACTCCGCCAGTGTTGTTGTAAGCATCAACAATCTCGTTGGCGAGGGCGTCACGCATGACGATACCCTTGCGGCTACCGGCAGCAGTCACGATCCAGCGCAGCGCGAGGCTCTGCTGGCGTTCGTAGGAAATCTCCACGGGAACTTGGTATGTGGCGCCACCTACGCGGCGGCTCTTAACCTCAAGACGAGGACGGGCGTTTTCCAACGCACCGATAAGCAGGTCGACAGGATCACCCTTTTCGAGCTTCTCGGAAACCTTCTCGAAGGCACCGTAAACGATACGCTCGGCGATGCTCTTCTTACCGTCGATCATCACCACGTTAACGAGGTGAGCGACGAGAGGGCTGTTGTAACGGGCGTCAGGGATTACCTTACGCTTAGTGGCTCTATGGCGACGTGACATGTTCGAAAATGAAAAAGGTTATTTCTTATCCTTAGGGCGTTTGACCCCATATTTGGAACGGCTGCGGCGACGTTTTTCGACGCCAGTAGCATCGAGGGCACCACGAACGATGTGATAACGCACACCAGGAAGATCTTTTACGCGGCCGCCACGCACCAATACGATACTATGCTCCTGCAAGTTGTGACCCTCATCAGGAATGTAGGAAATCACTTCGTTGCCGTTAGTAAGACGCACCTTGGCGACCTTACGGATAGCCGAATTAGGTTTCTTAGGCGTGCGGGTCATGACCTGCACGCAGACGCCACGGCGAAATGGGTTGGAGTCAAGAGCCGGCGATTTGGACTTCGCAACGATCTTGCGGCGTCCTTTGCGCACGAGTTGGTTAATGGTCGGCATGGTTAAAACGAGTGAATGTAGTTGGGAAAAGAGGCGAAAAGTGAGGACCCGCCGAAATGCGATCAAGCTAAATTGGCGAAAAAGAGAATGTTGCGAAACCGGGTTCCGAAGAACCAATTTCACGGAGAGTTAGATATACCCCCACGGAGTGGAGAGCAGACCGATAAACGGAAAAGGAGGAAGAGCGCACAGATTTCTGAGCCGCTTGACAAGTCTCGATGTCAGTTTTGCTAGAATACTTTCTAAACCCGCCTAACTGAAGAGATTTTACCGGCGGAATTACCTGTTTCTACGACCTCTCAAAGCCGAGTAATGCGCCCTCCCCTCTGGCGAACCTTCCGGTGGGTGCAAAAAAATCGCCCGGTCACGAGGACCGGGCGAATAAACACTCCGGAGCTAGGCTCGACAAAGTGTTTTTGGCGGGAGGGACGCTCAACATCCGGAAGTGTATCTGCTTTGACAAGTCTTAATTTACCCCGAAGCAATTCATCTGAACCCAAAAAAGCCGCCTGTCGTAACAGGCGGCTTGGTAATTGTTTACGGAACTTGGATTAGCTCGCTTCGGTAACCACTGGTTCTGCTTCAACCTCGGGTTCTTCAGCACCGAATGGTAAGCTGATCTTCAAGCGCTTGTAAGAAGGCAATCCAGTGCCAGCCGGGATCAAGTGACCCATGATGACGTTCTCCTTAAAGCCCTTCAGATTATCCACCTTGCCGAGCGTAGAGGCATCCGTGAGCACCCGAGTCGTTTCCTGGAAGGAAGCGGCCGAGATGAATGATTCCGTTTCGAGCGACGCCTTGGTGATACCCAAGAGAATCGGTTCAGCTTCCGCTGGCTTACCACCGGCTTCCTCGATCCGTTGATTCTCCGCGAGGAAGGAAGAACGATCGATTTGCTCACTCCAGAAATACTCACTGTCACCAGGGTCGGTGATGCGAATCTTGCGGAGCATTTGGCGGATGATGATCTCGATGTGCTTGTCGTTGATGGTCACACCTTGCAGGCGGTAGACCTCTTGAACTTGAGAAATCAAGAAATCGTAGAGCGCGGACGGCCCGAGAATCTCCAGAATTTCATGCGGATCGGCGGAACCTTCAGTGAGGTGCTGGCCCTTGTAAACCACGTCACCGGGTTGCACGACAACGTGCTTACCGGGAGCGATAAGGTGCTCCTCTTCCTGTTCGGTCTCCTCATTACGGACCATCAGCTTACGCTTGCCGCGGAGGGTGCCTTCGAATGAAACGACGCCGTCAACCCGAGCCATCTCAGTCGCTTCCTTAGGTCGACGAGCTTCGAAGAGCTCAGCAACACGAGGAAGACCACCGGTGATGTCCTTGGTTTTGGACGCCTGACGAGGAGTCTTGGCGAGCAAAGCACCCGGAGCGATCGTATCGCTTTCGTTAACCGAGATCTGCGCTCCAACCGGAATGGCATAAGATGCCAGCGGCTTGTTCTTCTCGTCTCTAACTTCGATCTGAGGATTGAGATCTTCCTTATGCTCGATGACCACGGTCGCGATGCGGCCAGAAGCCTCATCGAGTTCGCGTTTCACCGTCACACCCGGAATCATGTCCTTGAACACCAGCGAGCCACCCTTTTCGGAGAGCACCGGCACGTTGTAAGGATCCCATTGGGCAAGAAGCGTATCCTTCTTGATTTCGGCGCCGTCACTGACTGGCAGGTAAGAACCCACCACGATGTTGTAGGACTCGAGTTCCTTGTCATCAGCGTCGATGATCTGAATGGTGCCGGTCTTGTTGAGCACGATGGAAGCACCGTCAGCGGTCGGCACGAGGCGTAGACCCTTGTATTTGACAATACCATCCGAGCGGACGAGGATCTCAGGCTTCTTAAAGCCACCAGAAGCAACACCACCGATGTGGAAGGTCCGCATGGTTAGCTGAGTTCCTGGTTCACCAATTGACTGCGCGGCGATGATGCCGACGGAGTCACCGGTCTTGGCGACCTTATTGGTGGCTGGATTGATACCGTAGCTCTTGCCATCGATACCCGTGCGGCTGGTCGAAGTCAGCGGAGACATGATCTTCACGCGTTCGATACCGGAGTCGACGATGGCGTCGGAGAGTTCTTCACTGATGAGCTCACCCGACTTGACCAGAATCTCTTCCGGACTGAGCGGGTTGTAAATGTCATCACTGGAACAACGACCGACGATACGCTCCTTAAGGCCGACAATTTCATCGTCACCCTGTTGGATGGATTTCTTCCAGATTCCGTCACGGGAACCAGCGTCGTCCTCGGCGATGACCACATCCATGGCAACATCACAAAGTTTACGGGTCAGGTAACCGGCATCCGCGGTCTTAAGCGCGGTATCGGCGAGACCCTTACGGGCACCATGGGTCGAGATGAAGTATTCGAGAACGGTCAGACCTTCGCGGAAGGAAGACAGAATCGGACGCTCAATAATTTCACCGGAAGGTTTGGCCATGAGACCACGGGTTCCACACAGCTGGCGAACCTGCTGTTTGTTACCACGGGCACCGGAGTCCATCATGATGTAAACCGGATTCACTTCGGGGCGACCATCATTGGTCTGCAACTTGGTGAATACTTCCTTGGCAATGCGGTCAGTGGCACCAGTCCAGATATCGATGACCTTATTGTAACGCTCGCCATCGGTGATGATACCTTTGCCGAATTGCGCCTCAACTTCAGTGATCTTCTTACGAGAATCCTCCACGATACCCTTTTTGGCATCCGGGATGATCATATCATCGATACCGATCGAGATGCCGGCGCGGGAAGCGGTGGCGAAGCCGAGCTCTTTGAGGCGATCGAGGGTGTCGACCACTTCTTGAGGATCGATACCTTCGAGTTTGGTGGTCTCGAGAATGAGATCACCCAACTTACCCTTAGGCACGGGGAAATTCACGAATCCAAGTCCTTCTGGCCAAATCTCGTTAAAGATCACCCGACCAACGGTCGTGCGGACGATTTTCTTATCCGCATTACCATAGGTGGATACCTTTTTGTAATCCGGATTAGGAACATCCACCCAGTCGTGCACGGCCATCGCACCGTCATCCATCGCGAACACCACTTCTTGGTAACCGGAAAGGAGAGGAACGCGTTGCTTCTTGGTAGGCCCTTTACGCGGCTCAATCGTCAGGTAGTAGGAACCCAACACAATGTCCTGAGACGGCGTGAGGATCGGCTTACCGGAGGATGGCGAAAAGATATTGGAGGTCGCCATCATGAGGAGCTTACACTCCATGATCGCTTCCAAGGACAATGGCACGTGGACGGCCATTTGATCACCATCGAAGTCGGCGTTATAAGCCGTGCAGACGAGAGGGTGAACCCGAATAGCTTCACCTTCGATCAATACCGGCTCGAAAGCCTGAATGGAAAGGCGATGCAAGGTCGGCGCACGATTCAAGAGAATCGGATGACCTTTAGTCACCTCTTCGAGGATGTCCCAGACTTCCGGGGACTTCTTCTCGATCATCTTGCGGGCACCACGAACGGTGTGCACGAAGCCGAGTTCCTTGAGGCGGCGAATGATGAATGGCTCGAATAGAACGAGAGCCATCTTCTTCGGCAGACCACATTGATTAAGCTTCAGCTCAGGACCGATGACGATCACGGAACGGCCGGAGTAATCGACACGCTTACCGAGAAGATTTTGACGGAAGCGGCCCTGCTTGCCCTTGAGCATATCGGACAGCGACTTCAGCGCGCGATTGCCGGCACCGGTGACGGGACGACCATGGCGACCATTGTCGAACAACGCATCAACGGACTCCTGCAACATGCGCTTTTCGTTATGGATAATAACATCAGGCGTCTTGAGCTGCATGAGGTTCTTCAACCGGTTATTCCGGTTGATCACGCGACGATAAAGATCGTTGAGATCGGAGGTGGCAAAGCGACCCCCCTCGAGTGGCACGAGCGGACGAAGATCCGGCGGGATGACCGGCAGAACTTCGAGGACCATCCACTCGGGACGAGACTCGGAACCGATGAATCCTTGGATGACCTTCAGACGTTTCGAGAGCTTCTTCTTGATCTGCTTAGAACGGGTGGCGCGCATCTGCTCCTGGAGCTCGACGACGGTAGCTTCCATGTCCATCAGCGAGAGACAATCGCGCACGGCTTCGGCACCCATCTTCGCGACGAAGGAATCATCACCATACTCGTCGAGAGCTTGGCGGTATTCAATGTCGGTGAGGAGTTGCTTGAGCTCGAGCGGAGTCTTGCCCGGATCGACGACCATGAAGTTCTCGTAGTAGATCACGCGCTCGAGGGAGCGGGCGGTCATGTCGAGCAGGAGACCGAGGCGACTCGGCATGCTCTTGAGGAACCAAATGTGGGTGACGGGCACCGCGAGTTCGATGTGGCCCATGCGCTCGCGACGAACGCGAGAGATGGTCACTTCGACGCCACAGCGATCACAGACGACATCCTTGTATTTGATGCGCTTGTATTTGCCGCAGGCGCACTCGTAGTCGCGCACCGGGCCGAAGATCTTCTGACAGAAGAGTCCGCCTGGCTCAGGCTTGAATGTGCGGTAGTTGATCGTCTCGGGGTTCTTGACCTCCCCTTTTGACCAGTTCCGGATTGTCTCCGGATTGGCGACGGTGATGGAAACGCAATCGAACGGATTCTCGTCCACGCCGAGGGCGGAACGAGCTTCTTCGCGGGCTCCGGGAGCGGCTACTTCGTTGGGTTGAATACTCATGGTGTGATTATCCTGTAGTTAAATTAGAAGCTGCTCGCACGAGTCTGAATCGACGCGGCGGAGGGAGTGTGAACTGGCGTGAGGTTACCGAGGGCATCCTTCTTGTTGAGCTTGATATCCAATCCGAGGGACTGGATTTCCTTGATCAACACGTTGAACGATTCTGGCGTGCCGGCGGTGAGGGTGTTATCACCCTTAACCAGCGACTCGTAGATCTTGGTGCGGCCTTGAACATCGTCAGACTTGACGGTGAGCAATTCCTGCAGCGTGTACGCTGCGCCATAGGCCTCGAGCGCCCAGACCTCCATTTCACCGAAGCGTTGACCACCGTATTGGGCCTTACCACCGAGCGGCTGCTGGGTGACGAGGGAATACGGACCAACCGCACGGGCGTGAATCTTATGGGAGACCAAGTGATTCAGCTTCATCATGTAAATGTAGCCGACCACCACCTGCTGATCGATCTTGGTTCCGGTGCGACCATCAAAGAGGACCGACTTACCCGTGCTAGGCAGACCAGCTTCTTCGAGATAGGCACGAACCTGTTTCTCGGGGATACCGTCGAACACAGGAGTTGCGACCTTGATGCCGAGCTTGGAACAAGCCCAACCCAAGTGAGTCTCGAGAACCTGTCCAACGTTCATGCGGGAAGGCACGCCCAAAGGATTGAGGCAGATTTGAATCGGAGTGCCATCCGGTAAGAATGGCATGTCTTCCTCCGGCACAATCTTGGCGACCACACCCTTATTACCGTGACGACCAGCCATCTTGTCACCGACCTGCAGCTTCTGCTTGGTGGCGACGTAGACCTTGACCTGCTTGATGGCACCGGCGCCATCGCTCTCGCCGGATTCGACTCCAGCGATTTTGCGAGCACGATCAGCTTCGAGTTCGTCGAACTTCGATTGGAAGGAACCGATGATCTCCATGATCTTGATCCGAACCGGTGAAGGATCGATTTCAACATGCTTGGAGACGGCGGCGAGCTTCCGGAGAAGCGTCTTCGTGATCTTACGGTTGGCCGGGATGATGATCTCACCGCTGTCGCCGTTGATAACGTCGAGCGGGATCTTTTCACCGAGGAGAATGTTAGAGAGCGCCTCAGTCAGGGACTCACGTAGCTTATCCATCTCGGTCTTGTAACCCTCTTGGATCTGTTTGACCTGACGGCGACGATCGGAAGGCGAAAGCTTCTCACGTTCAAAATCGACGCGGCTGGAAACTTTGATGTCCATCACGATACCGCGGGCACCAGATGGAACGACGAGTGAAGTATCCTTAACATCAGCGGCCTTTTCACCGAAGATGGCGCGGAGGAGTTTCTCTTCCGGCGCGAGTTCGGTTTCAGACTTCGGCGTGATCTTACCGACGAGAATGTCGCCAGGGCGAACTTCTGCACCGATGCGAATGACACCGTTGTGATCGAGGTTCTTCAGCGCTTCTTCACCGACGTTAGGAATATCACGGGTAATTTCCTCAGGTCCGAGTTTCGTGTCACGCGCGGTGACTTCGAACTCTTGAATATGGATCGAAGTGAAGATGTCTTCCTTGAGCACTTTCTCAGAGATCAGAATGGCATCCTCAAAGTTGTAACCATTCCAAGGCATGAAGCCGACGAGGACATTACGACCGAGAGCCATCTCACCCTTCTGGGTGGAAGGTCCATCAGCGATGATGTCACCAGCTTTTACCTTTTGGCCGCGATCGACGATCGGCTTCTGATTGAAGCAGGTGCCGGCGTTGGACCGCATGAACTTGCGGAGTTCGTAAACTTGAACGCCTTTCTTCGAGTCAGTCTTAGGGGACTTGTCGAAGTTCTTAGGCATCTCGCCATCGGCCGTGACAACCACGCGTTGGGCGTCAACCGAAGCAACGATACCAGGCTCGTCAGCGACAGCTACAATTTTGGAGTCACGGGCAACACGCTCTTCAATTCCGGTTCCCACGTAAGGGGACTCGGCTTGGAGAAGCGGCACACCTTGGCGCTGCATGTTGGAACCCATGAGGGCGCGATTCGCATCATCATGCTCCAGGAACGGAATCATACCAGCCGCGATCGAAATGACCTGCTTGGGCGAAACGTCCATGTAGTTGACTTCAGCAGCCTCGACTTCGAGGAACTCGCCGTCCTGACGGACGGTGACGTCACCGACGAAGTTACCCTTGTCATCCATTTCGGAATTGGCCTGCGCGATGATCTTACCTTCCTCCTGATCGGCGGTGAGGTAGTTGATCTTGTCGCTGACCTTACCCTTGGTGACTAAACGGTAAGGCGTCTCGATGAAGCCGAACTCGTTCACCCGGGCGTAGGTGGAGAGAGAGTTGATGAGACCGATGTTCGGACCCTCTGGGGTTTCAATCGGACAAATACGACCGTAGTGCGAAGGATGCACATCTCGGACTTCGAAGCCGGCGCGTTCGCGATTGAGACCACCCGGGCCGAGGGCGGACAAGCGACGCTTGTGCGTAACCTCGGCGAGCGGGTTAATCTGGTCCATGAACTGCGAGAGTTGGGACCGGGCAAAGAAATCGCGGATAACAGTAGTAAGTGCCTTCGGGTTGATCAGCTTTTGCGGCGTGATCGAATCGACACTTTGGTCATACATGGTCATACGCTCGCGAACGAGACGCTCCGTGCGGGAAAGACCCACGCGGCATTGGTTGGCGAGCAACTCGCCGACGGTGCGGACGCGACGGGAACCGAGGTGATCGATATCATCGACGACGCCCTCGCCCTTCTTGAGGCGAACAAGATACTTGGTCGCGGCGACGATGTCACCGGATTCCAGCGTGCGTTGCTCGAGATCGACATTGAGACCGAGCTTCTGGTTGACCTTGTAACGACCCACGCGACCGAGGTCGTAGCGTTTTGGATCGAAGAAGAGACGCTTGAGCAGAGCCTTAGCGTTAGCAGTTGTAGGCGGCTCACCGGGACGGAGGCGCTTGTAAATTTCCTTAAGGGCTTCCTCTTCGTTGCGAGTCGGATCCTTCTTAATGGCGCGAGTGAGGGCACCCTCATCTACGGACGTGTCGATGACACGAATGAGAGGGATGTCGTGCTCCTCGATGGAACGCACGATTTGCTTAGTCAGCGGCTCGAGCGCACGGGCGAGAACCACACCTTGCTGAGCGTCGATAGCATCTTCGACCAAGACCAAGTTGGAGACGTTCTCCATCTTGAGGGCTTTGCTGGTCTTGAGCTCCTGGATCGTGTAGAACAGATCAAGGATCTCAGTATCGCTCGAGTAACCCACGGCACGCAGCAGCGTGGTGATGAGGAATTTGCGACGACGACGACGGCGATCGAGGTAAACGTAAAGAAGGTCGTTGTTATCGAACTGAACTTCCAACCAAGTGCCGCGGTCCGGGATGATGCGGAAAGAGTGGAGGAGTTTGCCGTTGGCGTGAGGAGCTACCTCGAACGCGATACCAGGCGAACGGTGAAGTTGGGAAACGACGACGCGCTCGGCGCCGTTGATGATGAACGAACCGCGCAGAGTCACCATAGGGATTTCACCCATGTAGATTTCCTCGTCCTTGATGAAGTCTTCTTCGCGGAGGCGAAGCTTCACGTAGAGGGGCACCGAATAGGTGACGCCTTCGCGCAAGCACTCGATTTCGGAGTGCTTGGGCTCACCGATGGTGTAGGAAACGTATTCGAGCGTCAGACGTCCGTCATACGACTCGATTGGGAATACTTCCCGAAAAACAGCTTCGAGGCCTTGGTTTAGGCGCTGCTTGTCTGGGGTCCCTTTTTGCAGGTAATCGAGATAAGAACTGATCTGGAGTTCGATCAAGTTCGGTGGTTGAAGCACCTCACGGAGCTTACCGAAATTGATGCGATCGGCTTGGTTTTTACGGACGGCCATAGAATTTCCCGGTTGGTTGGATGACTGAGTGACGGTAGCAGACGGAAAGTGCTATCGTCAGACCTTTGCTTCCCCACCCCGGCGGTGGCGAAAAGAGGTCAATACTGGCAAAAAAGGAACGGATTTAGAAAAGGCAAAGGACAGGCCGCGTGATAACACGGCCTGTCCTGAAGTAAACGGACGATAAGCGTCGGTTGAATTCAAGTGGTCAGTAACCTTACTTGAGTTCGACGGATGCGCCTGCGGCCTCGAGCTTCTTCTTGATCTCGGCGGCTTCGTCTTTGGTAGCGGCTTCTTTAACAGCCTTAGGAGCACCCTCAACGAGGTCCTTGGCTTCCTTGAGGCCGAGACCGGTGATGGTGCGCACTTCCTTAATTACGTTGATCTTCTTGTCGCCAGCGGCGGTGAGAATCACATCGAATTCGGTCTGCTCTTCAGCAGCAGCGGCAGGAGCAGCAGCGGCAGCAGCAACGGCTACGGGAGCAGCGGCGGAAACGCCCCACTTCTCTTCGAGAGTTTTGACGATGTCGGCAATATCCAGAACGGATTGTGCGGAGAGCCAGTCGATAACTTGGTCTTTGTTGATGTCGCTCATAATAATGATCTTTCGCGTTTGAATAGCAGCTTCAACCTGAAGCACGTTTAAGAGACGTATCTCCTATTCAGTAGCTGTTGATTTTTTGGGCTTTCTCAAGCGCTCCGGCGGACCGAAGTGCCATTTGAAAAGGGATTAAAGTATAAAGGTTAAGTTGGATTTCAGCCTTCGCCATTTTCGGCGCGGACCTTTGATTGCAGGACTCCGACGAAATCGGAAGCCGGAGCGTTGAGCACCTGAACAAACATCGTGGCTGGCTTGCTGAGGAGACCGAGCAACTGACCGCGCAGGGCGTCCAGTGATGGCAGTTCAGCGAGAGCTTTGATATCGTCGGCTCCGAGGAGTTTGCCTTGGAGGACCGCCGACTTCACTTCCACCTTCTTCTTCTCTTTGAAGAATTTGGTGACGACTTTCGCTGCTCCCGGGGAGTTCTCTCCGCCGACGATGATGGCCGTTGGGCCATTCAGATCGTCACCGAAATCAGGTAATCCGAGGGCCTTGGCGGCCACCCGGAGGGAGGAGTTCTTTACGACGTGGAATTCAGCGCCGTTCTCTTCCAAACCGGCACGGAGCTCGGCAGTCTCTTCGACCGTGATGCCCGTGTAGTTGGTGAGGATGACGTAGTCCGACTTCTTGAGGTGTTCCTCAACTTCGGCGACAAGGTATTTCTTTTCGACTCTCATTGGGTGACCTTAGAATTGATTGTATTCGGTGGAGGCGACCTTGATCCCGGGGCTCATGGAAGCCGAGAGGGAGACATTCTTAATGTAGGTGCCTTTAACAGAGGAAGGACGGGCTTTGCCAATAGCCTCGATAACAGCTTTGGCGTTTTCCACGATTTGATCTTCGGTGAAAGAGCGTTTGCCGATGCCGACGCCGATGTTGGCGGTCTTATCGACTTTGTATTCAACGCGACCTGCTTTAACGGCCTTGATCGCACCTTCGATATCGTCGGTGACCGTGCCACTTTTCGGATTAGGCATGAGACCCTTAGGACCGAGAACACGAGCGATCGTGCGAACGGACTTCATGGCGTCAGGAGTAGCGATGGCGACATCGAAGCCGAGCCAGCCATCCTTGACCTTCTTCATCATGTCTTCGAGGCCGGCATGCTCAGCACCCGCGGCGATCGCGGCTTCGGCATTGTCGGTGAAGACCAAGACGGAAACCTTCTTACCGGAACCATGAGGCAACGGAGTGGTGCCACGCACCATCTGATCACCTTGGGCCGGATCGACCATGAGGCGGAAGGAAAGCTCGACGGTCTCGTCGAACTTAGTCTTGGGGAAGTTGGTGAGCACCTTGACGGCGTCCACGAGGGAGAGCTCTTCACTCAGATTGGAACCTGAGATGGCGGAGCGGTAGCGTTTACTGGGTTTCTTCATTGATGACTCCTTGTGGTACAGACGGCCGGTGAAGGCCTCCCACGATGAGTTGCTGTTGCGGGAGAATAATTATCCGACGACTTCGAGGCCCATGTTACGGGCGGTGCCGGCGATCGTCTTGACGCCAGCTTCGACGTCCTTGGCGTTGAGATCCTTTTTCTTGAGCTCGTAGATCTCCTCAAGCTGCTTGCGTGTGACTTTACCGACCTTGTCCAGATTGGAACGGGCCGAACCGGACGCGATGTTGGCTGCCTTTTTGAGGAGCACGGCCGCGGGCGGGGATTTGAGGATAAACGTGAACGACTTGTCGGTGAAGACCGTGATCACGACCGGCAGAATCATGCCGTTCTGGTCTTTGGTCTTAGCATTGAACTCCTTACAGAAGCCCATGATGTTAACGCCCTGCGCACCAAGCGCGGGACCGACGGGAGGGGATGGGTTGGCCGCACCAGCTGGGAGCTGGAGGCGGATGTATCCTTGTATCTTCTTAGCCATGGAAAGTGATGAATTGTCGGGTGTTTAACTGACGTGTAGTGATTTGCTGAATCTTCGGCGGTGAGAAAAAAGCGATGCGTTACGAGTCCGTGACGCGTTCCACCTGCCAGTATTCGAGCTCGACCGGAGTGAACCGACCGAAAATTGAAACCGAGATTTTGAGTTTACCGCGCTCAGGATCGATTTCGTCGATCCGGCCGGTGAGATTGGCGAACGCGCCGTCGTTGATTTTGACGGTTTCTTCGATTTCGTAAGAGATCTTCGGCACTTCTTTGCCGCTGGCGGCTTCGATCCGAGCGTGAATCTCATCGACCTCAGCTTGACGCAGAGGTGGTGGGTTTGCCCCACCGACGAAGTTGATTACACCCGAGGTTTCTTTAACGAAATACCAGGCCTTGTTCATCAGCTTCTGGTGCTCGTCGTAGAGACGCATGTTGATGAACACGTAACCCGGGTAAAGCTTGCGGGTCTTGGTCGATTTTTTGCCGTTTTTGACCTCCGACACGATCTCGGTCGGCATCAATACCTCAATGATGGTATCGTCGAGTTCTTCAGCTTTCTTGAACTTCTCGATGTAAGTCTTCACCTTGTTCTCCTGTCCGGAGAGGGTGTGAAGCGCGAACCATTGGGTTCCAGGAGGGGGGGCGATGGAGTCAGACATGCTTAGCTTACGAAGGACGTGAGCAGGTCGACGACCTGATAGAGGGCGAAATCGCTGATGCTAGTGAAAACTCCGAGCAGAATGGCAGCGATAATGACCACGATGGTCGAATCGCGCAGTTCGCTGCGGGTGGGCCAGGAAGCTTTTTGAAGCTCTCCGACCATCTCGCCGAAGAAGATGCGGGTGCTGCGGAATGGGTTTTTCATTAGAAAGGAAAGTGGCAGGCGCGGAGGGAATCGAACCCCCAACCGACGGTTTTGGAGACCGTTACTCTACCAATTGAGCTACACGCCTATATGTCTGAATTTCTTTAGACGACACAGCCGAGGCCCCTAAAAGAGACCTCGGCAGTCGTTAAATCGATTAAACTGAATTATTCGACGATCGCGGTGATACGGCCAGCACCAATCGTGCGACCACCTTCACGGATAGCGAAACGTTGGGTTGCTTCCATCGCGCACGGGTAGATCAACTCGATCTCAACCGATACGTTGTCACCAGGCATGACCATCTCGACACCCTCTGGGAGAGTGACGACACCGGTCACGTCAGTCGTGCGGAAGTAGAATTGAGGACGGTAGCCGTTGAAGAACGGCGTGTGGCGACCACCTTCGTCCTTACCGAGGACGTAGATTTCAGCCTTAGCCTTGGCGTGAGGAGTGATGGACTTCGGGGCAGCCAAAACTTGGCCACGCTCGATGGAGTCCTTGTCCACACCGCGAAGAAGGATACCGACGTTGTCACCAGCTTGGCCGCTATCGAGCAGCTTGCGGAACATTTCGATACCAGTCACAACGGTGGTGGCAGTGTCCTTGATGCCGACGATCTCAACGGTGTCGTTGAGTTTGACGATACCACGCTCGATACGACCAGTAGCAACGGTGCCACGACCGGTGATCGAGAACACATCCTCGACAGACATGAGGAATGGCTTGTCGGTGTCGCGCTCGGGCTGAGGGATCTCAGCGTCGACTGCTTCCAACAGAGCCGTGATGGCCTCGGCGCCACCTGGCTTGCCTTCGAGAGCGGCCGAGGCGGAACCACGGACGATCACAGCGGAGTCGCCATCAAATTGATATTTGGAGAGAAGCTCGCGGACTTCCATCTCGACGAGCTCGAGGAGCTCTTCGTCGTCGATGAGGTCGACCTTGTTGAGCCAAACTACGATATTTGGAACACCCACCTGACGTGCGAGCAGGATGTGCTCGCGAGTCTGAGGCATTGGGCCGTCAGAGGCGGAGACCACGAGGATAGCACCGTCCATTTGGGCGGCTCCAGTGATCATGTTCTTCACGAAGTCAGCGTGACCTGGGCAGTCGACGTGAGCGTAGTGACGCTTATCGGACTCATACTCTACGTGTGCTACGGAGATGGTCACGATTTTAGAAGCGTCACGCACGGTGCCGCCTTTCGCGATGTCCGCGTAGGACTTGAACTCCGCTAGACCCTTGTCGGATTGAACCTTAAGGATAGCCGTAGTGGTGGTGGTTTTGCCGTGATCGACGTGGCCGATAGTGCCGACGTTGACGTGCGGTTTGGTGCGCTCGAATGTGCCTTTAGCCATTTGGGATGGTGACGTTGTATTTGTTTGTGGGAGGATGCTTACGGAGAAATTTCGTGGAGCCCAGAGCCGGACTCGAACCGGTGACCTCGTCCTTACCAAGGACGTGCTCTACCAACTGAGCTATCTGGGCGCTACGATAATTCTCCAAAAGACGAGAAAAGAGTGGAGAACGTGGACAGCGAAAAAATCACCGTCAACTGCAATCTTCAAACTAGTGTTAAGTTCTACGGACCTAGTAGGATACGGTAGATTCCTGGGTTCAAAATTGCCTCCAATTGCAGCGCTTTTAACACAGAATTGATTTCTTCGAAATCTATAGAGGCCCCTTCGGGGGCTTCAATGACCGTCGGGCGCACCCAAACTCCCGCCGCATTCACGGCCAATACGGCCTCCACCGGGGTATTGACCGCATATGGCACCATTCCTTGAGTTAAAACCCTCTGGTGTATTACTTTACCACTATCAATCGTGAGCACCTCGGCATATCCTAGCCGATCGCTCAGTCCCTGTGGATTCCTCTCCCTTCGCGTCAATTCTCCGTGGCCCATGGATTGATCGATCCGCTCGACCGTCGAAAACGCAGTGCTTGGCACCTCCACTCCATCAGGAATGGCTATATCGTTGGCCGCATCAGGAAAAATCAGCTCCGGGCCAATTTCCCCAAACGATGCTCCCGGGGTCAGCGCTGCATCCATACCATCTTCAACTTGGCCACTATTCCACTGGGTGGGCAGAAATAACGGCGTTGGGTCCTTCAATGCCAATTCGCCCCGCAGCCCCGCCACTCGATCTCGGGTCTGCACGTTGGTTAAAACCACCCCGGCTTTCCCAGATGACTCCAACTGATGGATCATTCCTGACCAACTTTCGCCTCTAACCAGACCCAACAACGCCACTAAAACACCTGTAACCAATACACTTAAGCCGATCCAAGGTAGAGATTCACGTGTCGTATTCACGGATCTAGGGCCGGGAGGAGAAATTCGAGCTCTGCGATTTCTCCAAAGCCAATTGAACCCCCGTAAACCCCGATTCTGCAGCGAGGTCCGATATCTTCATGATTTCTTCAGCTGAAACTCCCGCATCAGCCCGCACCAATAAACGAGAGCTTTGTTCTCCGCCTCGAGCGACCTGCGACGGTAGCCACACTGCCAATTCGCCAAAACTCATGCGACCCTCACTGGTAAACACCATGTTCGGCCCCAACACGCTGATCACCGCCATCGTGCTCACGGCGGTGCCCCCCACCCCTTCAGACTCTGGCAAAGCAAAGTCCGGCTGCAGCAACTCGATCCCCGGTGACAATACAAACCGCGAACCAAACAACGCGAAAAACAGGCCCAACAGCACGACATTCACGTAGAACAGCGTATCCATCGACCGAGGCGGCGGTCGGAGTGTATCAGCAAGTTGAAGTGGGCGCGTGATCATCGCGGTTAGTCTGCCTGAGGCTCGCTTGGGTTGGGTTGGGCTTCCCCGGTGGGCGATTCTGGCGCTGCTTCCCCACCGCCGTCACGGTAATCGGTCTGCAGAAAACGCATAATCTCATTCCCCGCCCACTCGACATCGCGCACGATGGCTCGGACCCGGCCGCTTAAAAAATGATATCCCAGATGGGCTGGAATCGCGATCGTTAGACCACCGATACTCACCAACAAAGCCCGCCACATCCCCTCCGAAAGCGCACTGGCGGTCGCATACTCCGCTCCACTGGTCATGAAAGCGTGAAAGGTCGTCGCCATACCCAGTAGGGTGCCTAGCAGACCCACGAGTGGAGCGATCTGGGCGATGGCCGCGATCGATCCGAGGCGCCGCTCCAACGCTGGAATCTCGATAATTCCCGCCTCTTGCACCGCAAAGCGCATCTTGTCCGCATCCGCATGCACGTTGAGTAGTGCTGCTTTGGTCACCGCCGCCACGGGTCCCGGCGTTTCCTCACAGACCGTGAGCGCCTCCATCACCCGCCGCTTCGCGAGGATATTTTTAATGCCGTCGACGAAGGAGGTGGAACGGATTTGGCCACGATGCAGAAACAGCAGTCGTTCCACAAAAAGAACCACCCCGGCCACCGCCATCACCAGCAACACGATCATCATCGGACCGCCCTGCGCGAGTAGACTGAAATCAAAAGCACCCATGAATCACCTTGTTAGACTGTGGCTGTCCTCATTCGTCAACGACCGGAGCATTTTCTTCGCTCCGCGCTCCGCCTAGCCGACGAAGCTGCTCCGTGGCCCACTCCTTCTCTGGCAAACCCCGATCACGCATCAGCTCATAAGCGCGCCGGGCCTCGATCAGTTTCCCCTGCCGCTCCAGCACCTCACCTAAATGGGCCAAAGTGCGCGCCAACCAATACCGTCCTTTCGTGCCCAAGTTCGACGGAGTCCCATTCTGAATCAAAAATTCATCCACGACCTGCCACCATAATTCCGCGCCCCTATCCAGTCGATCCCTCTGCACCAAAGCAAATCCCGCCTTGTATCCCGCCTCGATCCGCAATTCCTCCGATGCCGACGCCACATCGCGCAGCCGTTCGTAAATAACCGATGCATTTTCCCGCAACGCAGGATCCGACCCTGCCTGAGCGGAGAGTGAATCCGCTAATGCCATGCGGACTGACCATATATCGGGATGGTCCGGAAACTCGCGGATGATCAGTTCGTAAACCTGTCGGGCCGGCTCCCACAGTCCCATTTTCCTATAAATATCACCCTGTTTGAAACGGGCTTTGAAGACCAACTGGCTATCCGGATAAGTGGTCACCAATTGCACGATCTTGATAGTCGCCTCCCGCAGATAATCTTCCTCTCGCCGATTTTCCGCCAACAATGCCGACTGATATAGGGCATACGGTGCGTAAAAGTTATCCGGATAAGCCTGAATCAACTCCGCCAATAACTGTTGCGCTTTGACTAACTGTCCCTGCCCCGCCTCGGCTCCGGCCTCTTCTATGAACGAAAGCACGGCCGCATCAGAATCGGGATAGGCCTCGCGTAACGCCTGCAATACCGCCAATGCCTCGTCCCGTTGGCCGAGCGTAAAATGAGCCTCCGCCTGCAGCAACCGCAGGGAGGAAGCCAATTCTAACTGTAACACCGGCGACACCCCTTCGAGCCGCACCATTAGCTGAGGCACGAGCTCCAACGCTCGCTCCGGCTCGTTTGCCTCCAGTGCCAATCTCGCCTGCAGCCACGCGATCCGCACCGCCAACTCAAGGCCCAGAGTCTCGGTCTCGGCATCTTCGGTCATCACGCGATTTATACGCGCATACGCTTCCACGGCCCGCTGGTCAGCTTGCAACGCTCGGGCCAATTTCCACTCCGCCTGCCAGCGACTGACCACATCTAACCGCGCATCGCCCACCAACAAATCGATCCGATTCGCCGCCTCCGTGAGTTGGCGATCGAGGATGCGAGCCAACACCTCCTGAAAAATCAACTTACCCGACTCAAACCCCTCGGGTAACTCATCCAACGCCGTCGCATAGGCATCCGCGGCACTCCGATAGTCGCCCCCTCGAAAGAAAGCCTCCGCTTGCAGAACTCCCAATTCCGCCCGCACCGCCACGTCCGTTGTCTCGAGCTCTCGCCGCGCTTGCTCCGCATAACCCGCCGCCGCCCGATATCGCTCATCTTGCCACGCCGCACTCACCAGGATTCCCAGGGCTACCGGACGTAAATCCGTGGCTGGAAACCGCTCCAACAATAACAGCGCATCACGGGTCGCCTCAGCTGGCGACGTCGCCAACTGAGCCCGAAACAAAATCAAATCCTGTTCGATCGGGTGCCGGGCCTCGGCATTCAGCAATTGGTTCAATCGCTCCCGCAATTCCGTCTCCGCCGCCGCATCCACCGAAGCCTGCGCCAGCATCCGCAACGCGATGCGTTGCTTGGTCCGATCTTCCCCTTCCTCCAACAGTCGATACAGCGCATTGCGGCCCAAACCGTCCTGCGCCCCTGCAATCATACCGAGCAGCAACCGCAAATCATCCCGCTGCCCCCGCTCCGCTGGCGGTAATGTTAGCAACCTATTCTGCAAAAATGTGACCGACTCCGGTCCGCGGCCCAACGCCGCCAACACCGCCGCATAACGCTTGGCTGCATCCAACCCGACCTGCTCCCCCGCATACTCATCCATGCGACGCAGTAACGTTGCGGCCTGCTCCTCCGTCGGCTCAGACTCGCGCCAACTCGTGCGTAAATCCGCCAGTTCGAACCGAGCCTCCTGCAACCCCGACGTCGCAGCCGTAATCGCCGCTGCAAACCCTTCCCTCGCTTCGGTAAAATCCTCGCGCTCATGGGCCAGTGCACCGTTCAAGTAGTGAAACCACGACACTTCACTCGCCGGTAAAAACGACTGATCCACCGTCCCCAACGCCTGCCCCGCTGCAACTGAATTGCCTTGCGCAAAGGCCACTAATCCAGCCCGCAACCGCGCCCGGCTACTCACCCCATCACTCAACTGCATGAGAGCTTCCGCTGCCTCCACAGGTCGATCATCTTCGAGCAACGCAATGGTCCAGCTAAGCAATAACTCATCACGTCGATCCGCATCCGTCTCCTCTGCGATGAGTGACTCCCAAATTCCCGCTGCCACCGACGAAAAACCCAGCTCCATCGCACGTCGGGCCGAGCCTTCGCGACTAATCTCGTCACCCAACCCCTCCGCCGTCGTTGCACCGCCCATCAAGGGCACGACCGTCGGTTGGGCCATCAAGCCTCCTCCGATCACCAATACCATTCCAAGCAATATTACCACACGCGGACGTCCAAGCATCACCCTGAACATGAGCCCTCTGCGGGCGAAGTAACAAGTAACAAACTGCTTCACAGAAATAACAAGCTGCTCCGCAGAAGTAACAAGTAACGGATATCAAGTAACAAGTCCCTCAACCGCTATCTCGGCGACACCTTGGCAAATCAGATCTTTCTCTTTATTCTTTATCACTATCTTTATCAATCTCTCCCATGACTGTAGCCGACAACGAACAACAGATCCTTGATGAGTTTGGGTTCATCGAAAACCCGCAGGAACGCCTCGGAGCCATTGTCGATGCGACGCGCCACTACTCCCACTTCCCGGAAAGCAAACGGACCGAAGCGAACCACGTTCCCGGCTGCACCTCCCAAGTTTGGGTCATCGCCGACCCCCAAGACGATCAGTGGAGTTTCCGCTCCGACTGCGACTCCCCCCTCGTGCGCGCCCTCGTTCATCTTCTCTGTCGGAGTTTTGCCAACGTTTCGACTGATGAAGCCATCAACGCCGAACCCACCATCCTCGTTAAACTAGGAGTCCTCCAAAACCTAACTCCCACGCGTCAAAACGGTTTGTCCGCCGTGCGGACGAGAATCGCTGCTCTCGCCACCTCCAACTGAACCGCAACAATTCTATAGAAGGAAACAAAGAGAACAAAGCGGTGAGGTCACCATCACTGTTGGCTGGATTATGTCTTCGTTAGCTCCGTTCCTTGCTGTAAAAAATCAGGCTGACAGAATCTGGGTTTATAAAATCAATCGCCTGTCACGCCATAGTCCCACCCAGCGGGACGACGGCGGATGCCTCTAAACGCTCCCCGTGCTCTACGACGCTCACAATCACCTGCAGTTTGAGGAACTCACCCCACACCTCGATCTGATCGCGACCGACCTTGCGGCCATCAACCTCGGTGGCGCCGTCGTCAATGGAACCCACCCCGACGACGATTGGGATGACGTCGTCGCCCTCGCCGCCCGCTTCGATTGGGTCATCCCCAGTTTCGGCATCCACCCCTGGGACGTCTCCGCTCGACCCGACGACTGGCAACTCAAGTTCATCCACTACCTCGAAACCCATCCGCGAGCCCACGTCGGCGAAATCGGACTAGACCGCTGGATCCTCGAACTCGGGCGCGACAAAGATCCCATGCTCAACGGCGCTGCCCCCGCGCCGATCGAAGAACAAATGGAAATCTGCGCTTGGCAACTCCGCTGGGCCGCCGACCACAATCGTGCTGCCACTATTCATTGCGTCCGCGCCTGGGGTCCTTTGCTCGACGTGCTGCGTTCCACCCCGATCCCCAAACGTGGATTCCTCCTCCACGCCTACGGTGGATCCTCCGAACAAGTCGCAGAATTCGTAAAACTAGGAGCCTATTTTTCCTACAACACTTCGCTAATCGATCCGCGAAAAATCCGCCAACGCAAAGCCTTTCAAGTCGTCCCCGCCGACCGCCTCCTCGTCGAAACCGATGCCCCGGCGTTTCCACCTCCCCAGCCATACTACACCCTACCCAACCAGAAGCCCGGAAACTGGCAAAATCACCCCGCCAATCTGGCCATGGCATATGCGGATCTAGCAGATTTACGCGGCGAAGATCGCTCTACTTTGGAAACCGCAATTGAAACGAACTTCCAGAGACTCTTCACCTCGTAAACTCCAGATCTTCCGACCCCGCTGCTTCATCGCAGAGAAAATGCCAGGACCAACAAATTATGATATCCCCTGCTGAAGCGGTGCGCGCGCTCCTGATGGAATACGCTGCTCACCCCGATCCCAATCCCGATCAGTTCACCAAGCGCCTTCGGCGCGCACTCCTCATATACGGATCAGAGACGGATGATAACCGTGACGCGATGCAGCGGATTGAAATGGGAAACCTCCCAGAAACTCAACTCGCGTTCCTACAGGGCATCCGGACCGTAAAATCGGGATACTCGATTTCAGGAATACTGAATACCTTGGAAGGCGAAGGATTACCCAAAGCAATCCGCGAGAGGTTTCCGGATCTGGACGAAGATGATTTTGATGCCGCTCTCCGCGTGGCCGTATTGTGCCTCTCCGCTTTCGAAAACCCAAACCCCAGATAACCCAATACCATAGCAGGAATCCCATCTGATTTCTGAACAGGGGAGTCTAGGTCGTGCAGACAAATCAGGTCATTCGCCCAACCTTGGCAGGAGAGACTTCATTTGCTTAACTCTCATTCGCCAAATCCAGCGAAGATCCCTTAGGCATCTCTTTGATGTAGAGGTCGCGTTTGGGATAGGGAATCTCTACGCCGTTCTTGGAAAACTCGCGATAAACCGCGCCGTAGAGCTGGTGCAGAATCCGACCACGATCTCCGGGATTCACGATCCAAACCATGAGCTCGAAATCCAAACTCGATTCACCAAAACCACGAAAACGCACTGCGGGAAGCGGCGTCTCGCACAATTCCTTTTCTTCCGCTGCCACCGCCAACAGAATCTTTTCCACCTGAT
>CAJXQX010000020.1 GCA_913058185.1 uncultured Verrucomicrobiota bacterium | reverse complement strand
TCTACACGTAAGGAGTCGTCGGCAGCGTCAGATGTGTATAAGAGACAGCCCCCGAAGTATCTGCACAGCTCGATCCGGCGACAACGTTAGTGGTGCTCAACAAGGTAGACCTATTAGCCAACAACTCACCGCGAGCGATAGCTGCCGGCTTTGATACGATCTCCATCTCAGCCCTCACCCACGACGGTATGGCCAATCTCGATAAGCGAGTGATCACATTAGCCGACAACTTTTCCGCCGCCGATTCCAGCGATCAAATCGCAATCAACGCCCGCCACGCGGATGCCCTACGTCGCGCCACCAGTGCCCTGGAATCTGCCATTCAGCACCTCACTCATTACGGGCCAATGGAGCTCCTGGCCAGCGACCTCCGGGCCACTCTCGATGCCTTTGGCGAGATTGGTGGGCGCATCGACAACGAGGCCATGCTTGATCGACTTTTTTCCACATTTTGTATAGGTAAATAAATGTTATTCAACACTTTACCATACGATGTGATCATTTGCGGCGCAGGGCATGCGGGCTGCGAAGCCGCGCTTGCGTCGGCCCGCATGGGTGCCTCTACCCTACTCCTCACGGGCAACATTGATACGGTGGCTGCCATGAGCTGTAATCCTGCGATCGGGGGCCAAGCCAAGGGTCACATTGTCAGGGAGATTGATGCTCTTGGAGGCGAGATGGCGATCAATGCCGACGTGACCGGAATCCAGTTCCGACTCCTCAATGAGTCCAAGGGACTCGCCGTCCAAGCCCCTCGCGTGCAGTCCGACAAGAAGGCTTACCAATACCGGATGAAGCACACGCTAGAGCTGCAGCCCAACCTGCAGTTGTTTCAAGCCACCGTCACGGGCTTGATCTTCGAGGACGGCAAAGTCACCGGAGTCCGGACCAATCTGGATATCGAATTTGCCGGCACCACGGTGGTCGTCACCACGGGCACATTCCTTCGTGCGTTGATGCACATCGGACAAAACAAGAACGAAGGCGGACGCATGGGTGACTTCACCGCCAAGACTCTATCAGCCAGTTTCGAGGAAGTTGGTATCGAGCTGGAACGCCTCAAAACCGGCACGCCCCCTCGCCTACTCGGCCGCAGTATAGACTTCTCGGTCATGAAGGAACAGCGCGGCGACGAAAATCCTACCCGCTTTGCATTCCATGAAACCCGCCAAGATTCGGCGTTGTTCCACGTGGAACAATCCGGCGAGGAACGGCTCGGCTGGGAGCCCGGCACCAATCAAGTCTCTTGCTGGATGACCTACACCACGTCCGAAACGGCAGAAATCGTGAAACAGAACCTCACGAAATCTCCCATGTATTCGGGTGAGATTAAAAGCACCGGTCCGCGCTACTGCCCAAGTATCGAGGACAAATTCGTGCGGTTCGCCGATAAACCGCGCCATCTGCTGTTTTTAGAGCCCGAGGGACGAACGACCAACGAATACTACATCAACGGACTTTCGACGTCGCTACCGTTTGATGTGCAGATTGCCATGGTGCGCTCAATTCCCGGGCTCGAGCGGGCTGAGCTGCTGCGACCCGCTTACGCCGTCGAATATGATTTTGCGCCTCCGACGCAGTTATTTCCGTCCTTGGAGTCAAAAAAGGCAGAAAATCTGTTTTTCGCCGGCCAAATCAACGGCACCTCCGGATATGAAGAAGCCGCGGCCCAAGGTCTTGTAGCGGGGGTAAACGCCGTAAATAAGGCCCGAGGCAACGAACCTATGATTATTGGACGTCACGAAGCCTATATCGGAGTGCTCATCGACGATCTGGTGACCAAGGGCACCAAGGAGCCCTATCGTATGTTTACCAGCCGGGCGGAGCATCGGTTGCTGTTTAATCACGGTAGCGCCGAAAACCGGCTACTTCGTCACGCGGCTACTCACGGTTTAGTGGGTCCTGAGCGGCTCACCCGCATGCAGGCTAAGGTAACCGAAACGACCAAATGGATTGAGTGGATTGAAGCCAAGCGACCCGGGGGAGAGCAGGGGACTTACGGCGATCATTTCCGACGTGCCTCCCAGGGAAAAGGGGCTACTCCAACCATGCCGGACGACTACATTGGACTCCCCATTGAGACCCAACAAGAGATCGAATATCGAGTGAACTATCGCGGTTATTTGGAGCGCGAACAACGCCAGGTCGAGAAGCTCAAGCACATCGAAAAAGTGAAGATCCCGTCGGGATTGAACTACCAGGAAATCAAGGGATTGCGGACAGAGAGCGCGACAAAGCTCTCCGAGACTTTGCCCATAAACCTTGGCCAAGCGAGTCGGATAAGTGGAGTTAACCCGTCTGATATCAGCATCTTACTGATATATATCGAGGCAGCACGTCGCGCCAAGTCAACCTCTTCGTAATTTTAACGCAGCAGGTTTGCGCTCACTGTAACAATTGTGAAACGGCTACAGTTTGGCCTGTCATGACGGCGAAGCAATGGCTACGGTTTGGCAAATGGCAGACAGCTCACGAAAGAAAATTCTCGTTGTTGATGATGAGTCCGACGTCGCCGATTTGGTGGCCTATCATCTGAAAACCAAAGGGTTTGATACAGAGACCGTAAACGATCCCACCCAGAGTATTGGGGCGGCCCGTTCCATGATGCCTGATCTGGTGATTCTCGACGTGATGATGCCGGAGATTAATGGGATCCAAATCTGTCGTCTGCTGCGGGCGGATCCTGCGCTGAAACACGTCCCGGTGATTTTTCTCACTGCTAAGGTTGAGGAGAACGATCGAGTTCAAGGTCTGGAGTCTGGAGCAGACGACTATATATGTAAACCATTTAGCACAAAAGAGTTAGTTCTTCGAGTTCAGAATATATTGCGACGCACCTCCGAAAAGACCGAATCAAAGGCGGTGAAGCTAATCGTAGGATCAATCGAACTGGATGTCGACCGCCACGAGGTTCAAATCGGAGGAGAAATTGTCGACCTCACGGCCACCGAATTTAAGCTGCTGCACCTTTTGATGGAGCGACGGGGGCGGGTGCAAACGCGGGAGCATCTGTTGCTGAACGTGTGGAACTACGAGACCGAGATAGAGACCCGAACGGTCGATACTCACGTGCGGCGTTTACGAGAAAAACTCGGCGGGGAAGCCGAATGGATTGAAACGATTCGAGGGGTAGGGTATCGAATGGCCGAACGCAGGGTCCACGAGTCGACAACATAGTTGTCGGCTTCGAGTCTGACGTAGTGTTCGCCCTTAAACATGCTGGAGACTCTCATCTTTATTCTGATCGTGGCCCTCGTGGTCATGCGCTCCAAGCTGGCGGGCCATCATAAGGCGCTGCGCACGGTCAAAAATGCCCTGGAGCATCGCCAACCCTTTTTGCGTCATGAGCATCCGGGCGCATCGGGTCGGGACTGGGATGAATTTTGCACCGCAGCCAACGGCTTAATCACCGAAGTTAGTTCATTGGAAAAAACGCAGGTCTCCCAGTTGGCTCAGCTCGAAGCCACCCTGGGGAGTCTCAAAGAGGCGGTGCTAATCGTAGATGGTCACAATCATATCATGTTGGCAAATAAGTCCTTGCAGGAAATATTTCCTGAAGCGACGGATATATTGGAGCAGCGTCTTGAGGTCGTATTACACAGCGTGGAGTTTTTGAACTACGTGGAACGCGTGAGAGCAGGGGGGGCGGAGCCCCGTTTTGAAGTGGAGTTTGTCGAATCGAACGAAACGCGCTGGGTGGAGGTCACGGGGACAACCACCTTGGCGCTCGACGGCGGTGATGGGAAGTGGGCGTTGTTCGTTTTGCACGACGTAACGCGCCAAAAAGCCCTCGAACGCGTTCGCCAAGAATTCGTCGCCAACGTCTCCCACGAGCTCCGCACCCCGCTCGCCGTGATCAAGGGCTATATCGAGACCCTCGTGGATGACCACGAAACGATGGACGAAAAGGACCGCCTCAATTTCCTCAAGACAGCGCAGCGGCACACCGAGCGACTTAATTCCCTCCTGGATGATCTTTTGACCCTCTCGCGGCTTGAATCAGCAAGTCCCGGGCTGAAGCAGGAATCGATCGAACTGAGACCATTGATCGAGACGGTGCTGGAGGACTTTAAAAGCCGACCCAACGCAGAATTACATCACCTCAAGTTCAGTATCGACGAGACCATCACCACCGTCGTGGTCGACCCCCTAAAGATCTCTCAGGTCCTCAACAATCTGATTGAAAATGCTTTAAAGTATACGACGGCAGGGTCGACCATCGAAATTAGCGCCCATTTGCAGCAAACCGAAATTCAAATCCGAGTCTCCGACGACGGCCCGGGCATCCCGGCGGTGGATCTGCCTCATATCTTCGAACGATTTTACCGGGTGGAAAAAGGACGCTCGCGCGAAAAGGGAGGCACCGGTCTCGGTTTGAGCATTGTGAAACACATTGTGCAGCTCCACGGCGGTCAGGTGAGCGTCGAGAGCCAGCCGGGGCAGGGGGCCTGTTTTGTGCTGTCACTGCCAACGGGTCCATCGGCCTAAGAGCATCGGATCGGGCCCAGCTGGCCTCGTGCTGGGTTCGAGTTGAGCTTGCGTCGTAGCGCCACGGCGCTTTTTTCCGCCAAACATGCCGCCAATTGAAGAGGCTCAAGCCATCAACGCCCAACGTATCGCTGAACTACGCGTAACATTGGCGGATTTGCCCCTCGATCATCCGCAACTGACTCTCGAAATCGGTTGCGGGCACGGCCATTACCTCGCCGCTTACGCCGAAAAGAACCCTGCAGAGCACAGTATCGCGATCGATATCATCAAAGAACGGCTCGAAAAGGCCGCCCGAAAAACCGATCGCGCCGGGGTAACGAACGTGAGTTGGCTCAGGGCCTCGGCGGAGCACTTTTTCGAAGCGTTACCCTCCGAGGTTCGCTTCAACGGCCGTATCTTCATCCTTTTCCCCGACCCTTGGCCGAAGCGGAAGCATGGAAAGAACCGCCTCATCAAACCCGATTTCCTGCACGCCCTGGCCACGTTTACCAGGACTGGGACGGAGCTCTGCTTCCGCACGGATCACGACCCATACTTTGCCGAAGCGCTGGCCGTCGTATCCGACCACCCGGAATGGAACGTCACCCCTGACGCTGAGTGGCCCTTCGAGCAACGGACCGTTTTCGAAGCGCGCGCCGACAGCCACCAATCTTGGATAGCTCGCCGAGCCTGAATAATCATTAATTGAGGCCGGTCACGGCACCCATAAGATGGGATTAGCACAGACTGTGGCCTGAGCTCTGAAAGCTAATGAATGCGCCCACCCAGCTGAGATTAGTTTTCAAAGGTTGACGGGGGAGAGAGCGGTGCCCTACGAACTTCCTTTCCAGTCTTCATAAGTATCACTGCGTCTTCATGTCCCGCGTTACAAAACTCCTCCAATTTCTACCGCTTTTCGCGATTGCCACCTCGGCGTTCGCTGCTGGTGACGGGGGCGGTGTATCACCGCGGGCCGAGCCTTTGTTCCTGAACAATGCCGTCACGAACTCCATCCTCACCGGTTGGGTGTTTTCGGGCCTGATGTTAGTCGTGCTGATCTGGATGGTCGGCAAACCTTCGGTCAACCCGACCAAGGGACAGGCGCTGATCGAGACCCTTCTCGAAGCTCTGCGTGAACTCTTCGAACCCATCGTGGGCAAGAAGGCATTCCCCGCCGCGTTCCCGCTGTTGGCTACGATGTTCATTTTCATTCTGCTGAACAACTGGATGGGGCTCATCCCTGGCGTTGGCACGATCGGCTGGCACGGCACGGACGGTCACGGCGGAGACCATTTCACTCCGCTGATTCGCCCCTTCACCTCGGACTTCAACGGCACCATCGCACTGGCCCTGCTTTCCTTCGGTGCCTGGTTCATCATCGTTTTCAAATTCGCCGGACCCAAGGTTCTCTTTCTCGATCTCTTCGGCAACAAAGCCGATAAGGGCGAAACCCCCGGATGGCTTTACCCAATTCTGACGCTGGTCTTCCTCGTCGTTGGCTGCATCGAAGTCTTCTCGATCATGATCCGGCCCTTCACGCTTTCCGTGCGCCTCTTCGGTAATGTCTTTGGCGGTGAAAACCTCCTGCACGGCACCTACTTCTTTTTCGTCTTCTACTTCATGGAGATGCTCGTAGGCCTGATTCAGGCCACCGTGTTCACCCTACTCAGCGCCGTCTACATCGGCCTGATCTGCAACCATGGCGACGACCATGAACACGAGGAAGGTGCCGCCGAAGCGCACTAATCACTTTTCCGTCGGGAGCATGCCCAGAGCGTGCACGACGGTTACTGCAACCACATCAAATAATACATCATTATGATCCTAGCTGAAATTACTGGCAACATTGCCTCAGGTCTTGGTCTGCTCGGCGCCGCTATCGGCGTGGGCCTCATTGGCTTCAAAGCCGCTGAAGCTGTCGGCCGCAATCCCGGCGCATCCGGAAAGATCCTCGTTCAAGCCATCATCGGTATGGCTTTGGCTGAAGGTCTCGGTATCCTCGCTCTCTTCCTCGCGAAGTAAGCAGTTTTTACTTTGCTCCGCCGATCGTTCCTAGATCGATCGGCGTGGCTCCCCCTCTTTTAAGTTTCTTCAACTTCCTTTCGTTATGATGACCAATCTCATCCTCGCCGCCGCCGACGCTCAAGTAGCCCAAAGCACGCTGGAGAAATTCGGCCTGGGTGACTTCGGCATCGAAGGACGTTACATCCTCTTCCAGCTGGTCGGTTTTCTGATCTTCTTCGCTGTCGTTTACTTCAAACTCATCAAACCGGTCACCGGCGCGATGGAAGAACGCCAAGCCAAGATCGACGCCGGCATCAAGCACGCCGAAGAGATGAAGTTGAAGCTCGATGCCGCCGCTGTAGAAAGCGCCGCCATCATCAAGGTCGCCCAAGGTGATGCCACCAAGCTCATCGACGAGGCTCGCATTTCCGCCAAAGCCTTCCTCGAAAAACAAACTCAGGAAGCCACCGTCAAAGCGCAGGACCTCATCACCAAGGCCCAGCACTCCACCGAGCTCGAGCATCGCAAGATGATCGCCGAAGCTCGCGGTGAGATTGCCCGCCTTGTGGTCGACACCACCCGCCAAGTTCTCGCTAATGAACTCACCGACGAAGAGCGCGCCCGCTACAACGACGCGGCCGCCAAACAACTCACCGTCGCCTAACTGCATCCTGATTTCAGTTTTCTAATTTTCAGCGTTTCAGCTTTTTCATAACAGTGGCCACTCTCACTAAATCCGACCAACAGCTCGTCAAACAGCTCACCGCCCTCAGCCTTGATGCTGACGGCGCCGTCGATGGCGAGAAAGTCGCCGGAGTGCTGGCCTACCTCGAGAAGCATCCTCCCGCTTCACCGATGGGAATGCTCAAGGCTTACCACCGTCGCATCAGCATCGAGTTGGCCAAATTCAACGCCGTGGTAGAACACGCCGGCAGCATTTCCGACACGATTCTCGGTTCCATTGCAGGAGCCCTCTCGCAAAAATACCACCGTCCGATCGCCGCCATCGCCCGTCAGAATGATTCGCTCATCGCTGGTCTGCGCGTGCGCATCGCCGATGACGTCTACGAATCAACCGTCGCCGGCCAACTCGACTCCCTCGCAAACTCACTCTGAGTTTTCTCCCTTTAACTAACCGCCTCCTTCAACCCTCTCGCGACCAACACCGCCATGAGCACCGTCCTCGAACAAATCGAATCTCAGATCGCCAACCTTTCCAATAAGGCGGTCAAAAAGAACACCGGCACCATCCGCACCGTCGCTGACGGTGTTGCCAAAATCGACGGCCTCTCGGACGTCATGTATAACGAGATGGTCCAATTTCCCGGCGGCACGATCGGCATCGCCCTCAATCTTGAGGAAGACGAAGTCGGTTGCGTGGTCCTCGGTGATGTCTCGGAGCTCCGTGAGGGTGACGAAGTCCTCACCACCGGCAGACTGTTATCCGTTCCCGTCGGCAAGGCGCTCCTCGGTCGCACCCTCGACGCGCTCGGTAATCCGGTCGACGGCAAAGGCCCGATCGACTCAAAGGAAACTTACCCGGTTGAGCGAATCGCTCCTGGTATCATCGCCCGTAAGTCGGTTTCCCAACCACTCCTCACCGGCATCATGGCGATCGACTCCATGATTCCAATCGGTCGTGGCCAACGTGAGCTCATCATTGGTGACCGCGGCACCGGTAAGACCACCATCGCGATCGATACGATCATCAACCAAGCCAAGATCAACAAGGTCGGCTTGGAATCAGGTAACAAAGACTTCCGTCCGGTTTACTCCATCTACGTCGCGGTCGGCCAAAAGAACTCCAACATCGTGCGCACGCTCGCTGCTTTGGAAGAAGCCGGCGCCCTCGAATACACCGTGATCGTCGCCGCTCCTGCGGCCGACAATCCCGCCAATCAATACCTCGCTCCGTTCTCCGGTGCAGCGATCGGCGAGTGGTTCATGGAAAACGGCATGGATGCCCTCATCGTTTATGATGATCTCTCCAAACACGCCGTGGCGTACCGCCAAATCTCCCTCATCCTCAAGCGTCCTTCCGGTCGTGAGGCTTATCCGGGAGACGTTTTCTACCTGCACAGCCGCCTGCTCGAGCGCTCCGCTCGTCTCGACGGCAAGGGTTCGTTGACCGCTCTGCCAATCATCGAAACTCAAGCGGGTGACGTATCGGCCTACATTCCAACCAACGTGATTTCGATCACCGACGGTCAGATCTTCCTCGAGACCGATCTCTTCAATCAAGGCATTCGACCAGCCGTTTCGGTGGGACTGTCCGTTTCCCGCGTGGGTTCGGCCGCTCAGATCAAGGCGACCAAACAAGTCGGTGGTAAACTCAAAGGTGAGCTCGCCCAGTTCCGTGAGCTCGCAGCCTTCGCCCAGTTCGGTTCCGACCTCGATGCCAAGACCAAAGCTCAACTCGATCGCGGTAACCGCATCGTGGAGCTCTTCAAGCAACCCGCCTTCAACCCGATTCCGATCGAGGAACAGGTGGCCACACTCTGGGCCCTCCAGAAAGACTATTACGCGACGATCGACACCGAGAAAGTGACCGCATCCGCCGCCAACCTCCGCGAATTCCTCGTGACCCGTAAGGCTGACCTCCTCGTGAAGATTCGCGAGACTGCCAAAGTCACCGACGAAATCGAAGCCGAGCTGAAGACCGCCTGCGATGAGTGGGCCTCCGCGCAAAGCTAATTCAATTTTAGAATTACGATTTACGAATTACGATTTGAATCAAATCCGCTGACTAAATCTGAATTCGTAAATCTGACCTCGTAAATCCAAATGGCTTCCACCCGCGACATCCGCCGACGCATCAAGTCGGTCAAAAACACTCGCCAAATCACCAAGGCGATGGAGCTGGTCGCTGCGTCCAAGATGAAGAAGGCGCAGGCCTCCGCTCTCGCGGGTCGCCCCTACGCTGAACTCTTGTCCGACATGCTCGCTGCCTTGGCCCCCAAGGTCGACGGCACCCTGCACCCGTTTCTGCAGCCCCGCGAAGTGAAGACCCGCGGCATCCTGTTAGTCACAACCGACAAGGGTCTCTGCGGACCACTCAACGCGAATCTGTTCAAGCTGGCGGCCGCGATCAAAGACGACGCCAAGTTTGTCGTCATCGGCAGAAAGGGCGCGCAATTCCTCGCCCGCTCCGGCCGCAACGTTGTCGCCAATTTTGGGGTGCACGACAAAGTGCCTTTCAAGGAAATCAAAGTCGTCGGCGACTTCATGATGGATCAATTCCTCAAGGGCGAAATCGACACCATCGAGGTCATCTATCCGCAGTTTAAAAACACGCTCATCCAAGAGTCCGTGCACCGTCCAATTCTGCCGCTGAACAACTTGGTCGAATTCGTGGCCAACCTTGCTGACGACAATGCCGATGAGTCCCCCCGCAAGGCCGTCGATGATCGTCTGATGATCTTCGAGCCCGACGCCCAAACCGTGCTCGAGGCGTTGCTGCCGTTCTACGTGAACCGCTTCCTCTACCAACTTTCCTTGTCCGCCAAGGCCTCTGAACACAGCGCCCGTATGGTCGCGATGAAGACCGCCAAGGACAACGCCAACAGCCTGCTCGACGACCTGACCCTCGAATACAACAAAGCCCGTCAGGCCGCCATCACGCAGGAAATTCTCGAAATTGCAGCCGGACAGGCCGCTTAACCTTTTTAACAAACCCATCCACTTCAGCGCCCGCCCGTCATGAGCAATACCGGCAAAATCACCCAAGTCATCGGCCCCGTCGTCGACGTGCAGTTCTCCTCGAACAGCATGCCTCCTATCTACCAAGCTCTTGTCGTCACCTTCGAGGTGCACGGTAAGACTGAGAACCTCACCCTCGAGGTGCAGCAGCACATGGGCAACGGCGTCGCACGTTCCATCGCCATGTCTTCCTCAGAAGGCCTGAAGCGCGGTATGGAAGTCACGGATACCGGCTCACCTATCACCGTCCCGGTTGGTGACGGCGTCCTCGGTCGCATCTTCGACGTGACTGGCACACCCGTAGACGGCCGCGGCGACGTGCCCCACGAGAAGCGTTACCCCATTCACCGTCCAGCCCCTGCGTTGGTCGACCAAGACACCAAGTCCGACATCCTCGAGACGGGCATCAAGGTCATCGATCTCATCGCCCCCTTCACCAAGGGTGGTAAAGTCGGCGCCTTCGGTGGTGCTGGCGTGGGCAAGACCGTGGTCATCATGGAGCTCATCAACAACATCGCGAAAGGCCACGGTGGTTACTCCGTGTTCGCCGGGGTGGGGGAGCGTTCCCGTGAAGGTAATGATCTCTACCACGAAATGTCCGATGCGGGCGTGATCGATCAAAAGGATCTCAGCAAATCCAAGGTCGCCCTCGTTTACGGTCAGATGAACGAGCCACCAGGTGCTCGGATGCGCGTCGCCCTTTCCGCTCTCGCGATGACCGAATATTTCCGCGACGAACAAAACCAAGACGTGTTGCTCTTCGTCGATAACATTTTCCGTTTCTCGCAAGCCGGTTCCGAAGTGTCCGCTTTGTTGGGTCGCTCGCCTTCCGCGGTGGGTTACCAACCCACCCTGGCCAACGAAATGGGGCTGCTCCAAGAGCGCATCACTTCGACCAAGAAGGGTTCGATCACCTCGTTCCAAGCGGTCTACGTGCCGGCCGATGATCTCACCGATCCTGCGCCCGCCAATACCTTTGCTCACTTGGACTCCACCATCGTGTTGGAGCGTTCCATCGCCGAGCTCGGTATCTATCCAGCGGTCGATCCGCTCTCATCCGTTTCCAAGGCGCTCGAGCCTGGTATCGTTGGTGAAGAACATTACGGCATCGCTCGCGAGGTCCAACGCGTGCTCCAACGCTACAAAGATCTCCAAGACATCATCGCAATTCTCGGTCTCGATGAGCTCTCCCCTGAAGATAAGCTCATGGTCTACCGCGCTCGTAAGATCCAACGCTTCCTTTCCCAACCCTTCCACGTTGCTGAAGTCTTCACCGGCAGCCCCGGTAAGTATGTCGGCGTCAAGGACACCATCCGGGGCTTCAAGATGATCCTCAACGGCGAGCTCGATGAGGTTCCCGAAGGTGACTTCTACATGAAGGGTGGCATCGACGAGGTCATAGAAGCCTCCAAGAAATAATTGTTTGAAGTAGCGACCATCGAGTAGCGAGTAGCGAGCATCTCAACACCTTGAAGCTTTAAGCACCTACCCGCTACTCACTACTCACTACCCACTACTCGCTACCCACTACTCGCTACTGAAATGCTCACTCTCGAAATCGTCACTCCTGAAGCCCGGGTCTACTCGGACACCGTCGACAACGTGGTGATTCCCACCGTCGAAGGTGAAATTGGCGTGCTGCCGGGTCACCTTCCGCTGCTTTCCCAAGTCACGGACGGCGAACTTCGAGTAGCCAAAGGCTCCGTTATCGAGACTCTCGTCATCGGCGACGGCTTCGTCCAAGTGCAAGGCGACAAGGTCTCCGTGCTGGCCGAACACGCCATCGAAGAGAACTCCATCGACGAAAATGCGGTCGAGGAGGCGATGCAAAGCGCCCAAGCCGAGCTACAAGACGCCAAGAACTCCAAAATCGACCCTGCTGAGATCGAAAGACTAGAAAGCGTAGTTCGCTTCTCCGTCGCCCAACTGCTCATCAAAAAGAAGCGGCGATAACCGCCAGCTGGGCCAAAACAAGTAATCTAGCCACCTGTATGGCTGGGTATTTGCTTTTCCTCTTCTTTACATTCTGGCACTGCAAAAAATATTATTGCAAATCCCTTTCGAAAGATGTGCTTACCTCAAATTATCTCTTCAACCACTTCTGTTAGTTCTCCAATTTTCCAATCCTGATCACTATGAAATTCCTCAGCAAACTTACCGCGGTTTTATTATCCGGGTTGCTCATCAGCACCACCGTTTACGGTGCTGAATTAACCCCAGCCCAAGAAACTATTCTTAACGACGCGATAGCTTGAGGCGATAGTCCGGCCGCTATTATTGCAGCGCTAACAAATGCCGGTGTATCTATTAATGATACCCAAGCCGTTCAACAAGCCGTGTCGATCATCGTCGCACAAAACCCCAACCGCTGATGTTGCAGCCGTCTCACAAGCCGCTACTCAAGCAGTAGTTGTCGTCGCCGCTGCCGTTGAAGCTGCCGCCACTTCAGCATCTACCGGTGCCTCTTCAGGTGCTGTGGCTGCTGCTGCTTCCGCGCCTGGAGCCACTGCTGAATCCGTCGCAGCTGTCGCTCAATCCGCATCGTCCGGTTCAGCTTCTGGCGCAGTCGCCACCGCGGCCGCCTCCGGCGTAGCCAACGTTCAAGCCGTCGTTCAAGCCGTAGCCGTAGCCTCTGCGAGTGGATCATCGACCGGTGCTGTCGCCGCTGTCACCGCATCCACTAACCCGACCATTGTTTTGGCCGTCGCCGCTGTAACCGCCGCCACATCGACAGGGTCTTCTTCTGGAGCCACTGCCGGTGCTATTGTTGCTACTGCCGCTGGCAATGCTGTTACCGCTAACACTGTTGCAGTCGAAGCCGCCTCAACCGTAGCTGCCGAAGTGGCAATAGTGACAGCAGAAGTAGCGGCTGTTGCTGTGGTAGAAACACAGGGAGAAGTAGTGGTAGATCCAGTTACAGAGACAGTAGAAACAGATGTTATCACCACCACCTCTTTTACCATCCAGTTGTCCTACGGAACCGTGACCTTCTCGGTCACGAACGGTAGCATTTCCGGCCCGGGACAGCCAGCCATCGTAGCTACACAAGGCGCCGGAACCGGAACCAGCATCGGTGCGGTAATCTCCAGTAATGGTGGTGCCCTAACCGATCTGACCCTTCCTAACGTCGCTTTGGGCAATAACCTAAATCGCTCCTTATCTGCTGTCGAACTTGCACTAATTAAAGCCGCCATCGACGGCCTACAAGGTTCGGTAGTGGTAAGTGTCCCCGGTAACGTAATCACGGTTAGCCCTTCTTCTTAAGAGCTATTCCTCCATTTTCCAAAACGCATCCCTTAGAGGGAGCGTTTTTTTGTGTCCAGTTGAGACGAGAGGGCATTGACATTGAAACTGAGTCTCAATCGAATCTCCCTCCGCTCGTGCCAGATTCAATTCCCAATTCTCTCCTTCCGCTTTGCCAGCTAAACGCTGGAGCCATGGGTATGGTCGTTGAACTCAAAGGAGAGGGCACCTTCCGCCAGCGCGTGCGTGAGCTCGGTTTTGGTGAATCCACCGCGGTAAAAAAAGTTTCCGGAAAATCCACCATCATCTGCCAGGTGAATGGCACCCGCATCGCCCTCAGCCACGACGCGGCTCGCCAGATTATGGTGCGCCCCAGCCACCCACCGGTCTCCGCCTGAGGCCATCGAGCCCCCGTTCACACCCTGCCATGGCTGAACCCATCGCATTGTCGGTCCTGCCGATCGGCTCCTCCGCCAAATTGGTTGAATTCCCGCACTCCGGCTCGGCGTTTCTACGCCTCCGCGAGATGGGGCTCCTACCCGGAACATCCCTGAAGCTCCTACGCACCGCTCCCATGGGTGACCCGCTCGAGATCAAGGTGCGCGGTTACAATCTCACCCTCCGCAAATCGGAAGCCGACCACATCATGGTTGAGCCGATCCCAACGTCGTGAGCCTTCCGTCTCATGTCGTCCCCGGGAAGAAAAATCCGGTGTATGCTTTTGTTGGTAATCCCAATTGCGGAAAATCTACCCTCTTTAACGCGCTCACGGGCCTAAAGCAGAAGGTCGGAAATTACCCCGGTGTAACCGTCGAGCGGAAGATCGGCACCGCCTACTCCCAACACGGTCAGCCCATGACCGTGATTGATCTGCCGGGGGCCTACTCCCTCGCCGCTCGATCTCCCGACGAAGCCGTGACCCGTGACGTCCTCCTCGGTCGCCGCACCAACGACACCGAGATGCCCGATCGCATCGTGTGCATCGTAGATGGTTCAAATCTCGAACGAAACCTCTACCTCGTTCACCAAATTCTCGATCTCGGCCGCCCCGTCATCCTAGTCGTCAATATGATGGACTTGGCCGACAAAGCCGGACTCAAAGTCCGCACCGGTCAACTCGAGCAGGAACTCGGGATCCCCGTTATCGCGGCAGAAGCATCGCGAGGAAAGGGGCTCATCGAGCTGAAACTCGCCATGAGCCGGACGGACCTGCCATTACCCCACCACCGTTGGGACGTTCCCGCCGCCATTTCGTCAGCTGTCGCCGAAATTCAGGCCTCCCTGCAGGACAACGACCAACGGCCCCCCCTCATCGCCCGAGCCGAGGCACTTTTACTCCTTACCGACCAAGACCAACTTAGGGTCGCCGGATCACAACCTCTCAGCCCGCGCACCTCCTCCATCCTGGAGAGCTGGAAAAAACGCTGGAGCGACGAGAACACCGACTGGTCTGGAACCCTCGTGGGAGCCCGCTACGACGCTATTGGGAAATTGGTGCAGGACTGCGTGCAGTCTTCCGATCAAACCGTCGATCAAAGCACCTCCGACAAAATCGATGCAGTGGTGACCCATGGCTTCTGGGGCTGGGCTGTCCTCGGCGGCATCATGACGGCGCTCTTCCTGAGTATCTTCACCTTGGCCGAATATCCCATGGGGTTAATCGAGTCCGCCACCACGGCTCTGGCGGACGGAGTCAAAGGTGCCATGCCCGCGGGAGACCTGCGCGATCTGATCACGGATGGAATCATCGCGGGAGTAGGAGGCGTGGTCATCTTTCTCCCCCAGATTCTCATTCTGTTTTTCTTCATCGGGTTGCTGGAAAGCACCGGCTACATGGCCCGAGCTGCCTTCATCATGGATCGATTGATGAGTCGCGTGGGTTTGAACGGAAAATCGTTCATCCCTCTCCTAAGCTCCTACGCCTGTGCCATCCCCGGCATCATGGCGACGCGCACCATCGAGGACCCCAAGGATCGTTTGGTCACCATCCTCGTGGCCCCCTTCATGAGCTGCTCAGCCCGTCTGCCGGTCTATCTGCTCATGATTGCCGCGTTACTGCCGACTGGCGAAGTGCCGTTGATCACCAAGGTTGGTCTCATGATCCTCATGTATGGCTTAGGCACGGGTGGGGCATTCGGCTTCGCGTGGCTGTTTAAGCGCACCCTCCTTAAGGGTGAACCACCGCTCATGATCATGGAGCTGCCGCCGTATCGCCGCCCAGGAGTGAAAGACGTCGCGCTGCAAATGATGCAACGGGGTGGCCTGTTTCTAAAACGGGCAGGCACCATCATCCTCGCCATCTCGATCGTATTGTGGGCCCTGACTACGTATCCAAAGTCTGACGACGCTACAAGCGCCGCTGAACAGGTCGCTCAAAGTTACGCTGGCCAAGCAGGCAAACTGATCGAACCGGTCATCAAACCACTCGGCTTTAATTGGGAAATTGGTATCGGTCTCATCAGTTCCTTCGCCGCCCGCGAAGTTTTTGTGAGTGCCACCAGTGTGGTCTTCAACGTGGAGGAAGACGACGCGGACACCGAGCCGCTGCTCCAGGCCCTGCGCACCGCCACCTGGCCCGATGGTCGGCCACTCTTTACCCCGCTGGTTTGCCTTACCCTGATGATCTTCTATGTTTTCGCCATGCAATGTGTGAGCACGCTCGCCGTCGTAAAACGCGAAACCAACTCATGGCGTTGGCCTCTTTTTCAGGTCGGTTATCAAACCGGCTTCGCCTGGCTGCTCTGCCTGATCATTTACCAAGCGGGCACCGCTCTCGGATTCTAGCCCAACCACTCCGATGAACTCCGACATCCAATCTCTCGCCGCCATCCTCGTGGTCATCGCCGCCGTCGGCTATCTAGCGAGGCGTTGGTGGAAGAACCGCCACCGCACGAGCCAAGGCTGCGGTGGAGCAGGGGAGTGCGCCTGCCCTTCAACCAAGATTTCGGGGAAGCCCACCTCCTGATCGAGGAGTGAAACCCGTTCCGAACAAGTAGGTTCGGACATCGCATTGACCCGGCTACCAAATCGCAGATAGTTTTTGTCTGTGACCCGCTGTCGTGGGTCGCGTTTCTCCCCATGACGTTTCGCAAAGTTACGGCGATTTGCCTAGCACTTGCGACGGTGCCTTCGGTTTCCGCCGTAACCTTGGATATTAAGTGGCTCGGTGGATCGGGCACTTGGAGCACTTCCGGCAATTGGGACACCGACAGTCTGCCCGGCGGAAATAACCACGTCCAAATCGATCCGCTCAACGCGTCTACTGTAACCGTCAGTGTAGATGTAGCCGCTACCGCTCGATCTCACCATCGGTACCAACGACACGGTCTCCATCGCCAACAACCAGAGCCTCAGCCTGGACGCCCAAAGCGCTACCGCTTCGATCGTGCTCAATGCGGGATCCTCCCTCGCCCTTAATTCCGTCGGCAACACCACGAGCTTACAGTTCACCGACGGCACCACCACGGCGAGCGGCACGGGCTCGATCGATCTGGGTAACAATTCAAACAATCGGATCACCGGTTCGGGTGCGGCTACTTTCATCAACCAAACCACCATCCAAGGCGCCGGTAAACTTTCCAACAATAGCCTGATCGTAAACAACCAGGGCACGATTTCCGCCCTCTATTTCAACGCCCTGACTTTTGATCCTTCCGGCCAGCGCCGACTCCATTAACAGCGGCACCCTCAAGGCCGCGAACGGCGGTCTCCTCCAACTCATCAACGGCGCCATCAACAACAGCAGCGGCACCATCCTCGCCGACACCGGCGGACAGGTCCAACTCAGCGGCATCACGATCAAAGACGGCACCCTCAAAACCACCGGCACGGGCACGATCAAGGCCACCGGCACAACCATCTTGTCCGGCGGCGTCACCATTGATACCGGCTCCAACGTCACCCTAAACAACGCGGTCTCCCTCCAGGTTGCGGACACGCTCACGGTAAACGGAACCCTCCACCTGAATTCCGTCGGCAACACCACCAATCTTATTATCAACTCAGCCACCACCACGTTCGACGGTTCGGGTAAAATCTCTATTTCCAACAATACTAACAACCGCATCTACGGTTCACCCACCACCAATACCCTCGTTAACAAGATCACGATCGAGGGCGCCGGTCAGATCGGGGTGAATTCCGCGACCATAAACAATCAGGGAACTATCACCGCCCTATACAGCAATGCCCTCAAGCTCGATCCCGGATCAGGTGGGCTCACCAATACCGGCACGTTAAACGCTGCGACCGGCGGACTACTTCAGCTCGGCAATGGCACCTTCACCAACACCGGGGGAACCATCTCGGCCGCTACCGGGAGCGAAATCGAATTACTCAGCGTCGCAAAAATCATCGGCGGCACCCTGACTTCCACCGGCACGGGATTCTTCGAAAGCCGCACGGCATCTACACTCGATGGGCTCACTCTTTCCTCTGGAACCGAATTCCGCGTGCCTAACGCGAGCAACGGCTCTCTCGCCAATACGATTAACAATGCCGGCACGTTCAAGGTGCAATCAGTCGGAAATGTCACCGACATCATCATCAACGCGAGCGCCGCCACCTTGACGGGTGGCGGGGTGATCGAGTTGTCCAACCACGTCAACAATCGCATCTACGGTGTGTCTCCGTCCAATCACCTAACCAACACCGACAATACGATTCGAGGCTCCGGCCTGTTGGGCTCCAACTCCCTAGCCTTCACCAACCAAGGCACCGTTGAGGCCAACCTAAATAACGCCACGCTCACCCTCGACCCGGCTGCCATCGCATTCAGAAACACCGGAAACTACCGCGCGGTGAATGGCGGAATTCTCGTGCTTACCACCGGATCGTTCAACAATAACGGCGGCACCATCCAAGCCCAGACCGGCTCCACCGTTCGGCTCTCCGGAAGCACTTCCGTGACCCAAGGCACCCTCGACGTCGGCCCCAACGCCACGCTTCAACTCGCCGCCGGCTCCTTCAACTCCGGCAGTCTTACGACCGCCACCGGCTCCACCATCAACACAACCGCTGGCAGTAATACCCTCGGAGGCACCCTCAACCTCGTCTCTGGGGCCAGCAGCCTCACGCTCAACAACAACACCAACCTCTCTCTGCTTTCCTCCGGCACCTACACCATCGATGGCACGCTCACGGTAGACTCCGGCGGCAACGTTACGCTCAAAGGCTCCGGCAAAGTCGTCCTCGACAATAATTCCCGCAACCGCGTCTACGGCGCCGCCGCCAGCAACAAGCTCATCCTCGACGGCCTCAACCTCGAAGGCGGCGGCCAGCTCGGGGTCAACATGCTGGGACTCACCAGCAATGCCACCAGTGGCACCCGGTTTTGGACCACGGACGGACTCGGTTCCTTCAACGTCACCTACAACAGCTTGAGCGTCACGCTTTCAAATTTCCAACCCGTGCCGGAACCCGGAACTTGGTCGCTCTTCGCCCTCGGCGGGTGTTTTCTCATCTGGCGATCCCGCCGCCGCCGCACTTAGAGCGAGTCCCCAATACCCCTTCAATAAAGCGGATTGACGTGGGTCGAGATTCCCGTCCGACACCCCAAGGTTAAAACAGCGCTTTCGGCGAAAGCGCCCTACCACTATCGTGTAGCAGTCGGAGAAATAGTAGACAGGAAGGCGGGGTAGGGAGTGCTCGCCGAGCGCGCCGTCTCAACGCCCTAAGGCTTCATCAGCTCAATCTCGAAAAGGAGCGCCGAGTTCTTCGGAATCGGTCCATACGCTTGCCGTCCGTAAGCGAGCTTGGCGGGGATAAAAAGCAAGGAACGGCCACCTCCCTTGGTCTTCATCAAACCCGCCGAGACCCCGGAAATCATCTGCCCGATGCGCGCATCGGTCGGCTCTCCCGTGCGATCCACCTCAGTGCCATCCTTGAGCGTCACCTTGTAGCTAAACGTCACCTCTGCACCCGGCAACGGCTTCGCCCCCGTGCCTTCCTCCAAGATCAAAATGCCCAGGCCACTCAGCTCGGACCATACGATCTCCGGATTCAACGCCGCCTCGCCAAACAGCTCCAGACGCTCCTCACGCACCGCATTTTCCTCCGCCACCCGACGCGTCTCTTTCTGCGCTTCGATCTCTGCGGTGCGTTTATCGGCATACCACCAAAGTCCCACCACCGCGGAACCGAGTACCAAGATCGTGATTAAAATACTCTTCATGGGGTTACTCCGTTGATGCGGCCGGCGGACGCACCTCTTCCATCAAGCCCACCAGATTCCCATCGGGATCCCGCACAAACCCCATCCACAAATCATGGTCCGGCATTTTCGCGGTCAGTCCTGGCTCCCGCTCCGCCGTCGCCCCGGCCGAGATTATCGCCGCATACCGATCTGCAATCCCGGCTACCTTGAAATACAACACGGAGTTTTTGCCGGGCTCTCCGTGACCCTGCGGTATCGTCAACATCACCCGCACGTCTCCCGCTTGGAGAAACGCCAAGTTCGGCCCCGCATCGAACAAAAATTCTAGTCCCAGAATGTCCTTATAAAATGTCTTCGCCGCCGTGACATCACTCACCGTAATCGCGACTTGGCCAAGCGAGGGTGGGGCAGGGATATCAGGCATGAGTGACACCATACGATCCCCGCACCCGACGTCGAGAATTCGACCACCATCCATGATCGATTTAATCGCACATCGAATTGCTTCGGCTCCGCCAAACCCTAAAGTCCGCCCCATGCTAACCCCTCGATTTGGCTATCTGCTTGGCAGCCTGCTCTGTGCTGCCTCCGCCCTCGGCGAACCCACCGCCTACGTCGGCGCAAAGTTGATCCCCATCACGGGCGATCCGATTCCCGAAGGAATTCTCGTCGTCGAAGATGGCCGAATAACCGCAATCGGATCCACCACAGATGTTTCGATCCCAATCAACGCGACCCAGGTCGACGTGACCGGCAAAACAATCATGCCCGGCCTCGTCGATTCCCATTCCCACATCGGCGGCTGGCCCGGCTTCAACGCGGACAACTCCGAACCCATTCAACCTGGGCTGCGTGCTCTCGACGGCATCGACGCCCGCGACGCCACCATCCAGCGAGCTCAAGCCGGCGGCATCACCACCGCCAACCTCATGCCGGGCTCTGGTCACCTCATCTCCGGCCAAACCGTCTACGCCAAACTCCGTGATACCAACACGGTCGAAGGCATGCTGATCACCCTTCCTGACGGCCGCATGGCCGGCGGAGTCAAAATGGCCAACGGCACCAACGCGCTCAAACAAGCCAAGTATGCCAAGTTCCCTGGCAGCCGCGCCAAGTCCGCCGCTCTCGTGCGCGAAGCCTTCATCGCCGCGCAGGAATACCAAAAAAAGATCGCCGCCGCCGGAGATGATCCAGAAAAACTGCCCGCCCGTGACCTCGGTCTCGAGACCCTCGGGGAAATCCTCGCCGGCCGCCGCACCATTCAACACCACACCCATCGCCACGACGACATTCTCACCGTCCTTCGACTCAAACGTGAATTCGGCTTTAACGTTGTGCTGCAACACGTGAGCGATGGCTGGAAGGTCGCCGATGAAATCGCCGCGGCCGGTGTCGCCTGTTCCCTCATCGTGCTCGACAGCCCCGGTAGCAAACTCGAAGCCCGGGACGTCGCCTGGCGCACGGGAGCCGTGCTCGAAAAAGCCGGCGTGCTCGTTGGCTTCCATACCGACGATTACATCACCGACTCTCGTTTCTTTCTGCGGACCGCCGCCCTCGCTGTCCGCGGCGGCATGACCCGCGAGGGTGCGCTCAAAGCCCTCACACTCAACAACGCCAAGATCCTCGAACTCGACGACCGCATCGGCTCGCTCGAACCCGGCAAAGACGCCGACTTCATTATCCTCAACGGCGACCCCCTCAGCGTCTACACCGTCGTCGAGCAGACGTTCATCGAAGGCCAACAGGTCTTCGACCTCACAGCCCCGGATGATCACCTCTTCGCCGTTGGCGGACTCGGTGCCAGCGCTCCCACCCAGCCCTACCTCTGCTGCTACACCACGCAGATCGACTTCGCGCATAACCACTGAGCCCTTTCCCCATGATCTCTTTTATCCGCTCTCTTTTCCTCGCGCTCTTCGCCAGCTCTGTCCTGAGCCTCTCGGGGCAAACCCTGCTCGTGCGCGCCGACACCCTGCACACCATGGCAGGACCTCCGATCAAGGATGCCATCATCGTGATCTCGGATGGCAAAATCGTGCGCGTCGGTCCCGCCGACTCCACCATCGCGCCCCGCATCGGTCGCATCATCAAAGCCGCCGTGGTCACGCCCGGACTGATCGATGCCCACTCCGTGCTCGGCCTCTCCGGCCAACTCAACCAGCCCCACGACCAAGACCAACTCGACAAGTCGGCGCCCCTTCAAGCCGACCTACGCGCCATCGATGCCTACAACGCCCGTGAGCCACTCGTGCCATTCACCCGTTCGCTCGGCATCACTACGATCAACACCGGCCACGCCCCCCGCGCTCTCATTTCCGGCACCACCATGGTCGCCAAACTCCACGCCCGCACGGCAGACCAAGACGTGATCGCACCGCAAAAAATGGTGACCGTCACGCTCGGCCAATCCGGCATCCCCAGTGACAACGCGACCAAGGGTAAAGCGCCCGGCACCCGACCTAAAGCTCTCGCCATGTTGCGCGCCGACCTGATCAAGGCGCAGGAATACACCGCCAAACGCGCGACAGCCGAAGCAGACAAAAAACCCGGCCGTAATCTCCACCTCGAAGCACTCACCCGCGCGCTCTCCGGCGAACAACGCCTCCTAATCAACGCGCAGCGCGCCGTCGACATTCTGGGCGCACTCCGCATCGCCCGAGAGTTTGAACTCGATGTCGTGCTCGATGGCGGCGCCGAAGCCCATCTCGTGCTCGATGAGATCAAAGCAAGTGGGTTTCCCGTAATCCTTCACCCCACGATGGCCCGCGCCGCCGGCGAAATGGAAAATGCCAGCATGGCCACCGCCTCGAAGCTCCAAGCCGCCGGCATCCCCTTCGCCATTCAGACCGGCTACGAAGCCTACGCGCCGAAAAGCCGCAATGTCCTCTTTGAGGCCGCCGTGCTCGTCGCCCGCGGACTGACCTGGGAACAAGCCATGGCGAGCATCACCACCACACCGGCGAAGATTCTAGGCCTCTCCGATCGCATCGGCACCATCGAACCCGGCAAAGACGCCGACCTCGCCCTCTATAACGGCGACCCCTTCGAATACACCACCCACTGTATCGGCACCCTCATCGACGGAATTTTCTATCCCGGCGAAACAGATCATTTGTGAGGAGTTAGATCGCTTTAAAAACTAACCGCCGGTGCCTTTGAAAACCAAAGGAATGATCAACCGCGTATCCACAACTTTGCCTTCGCTTCGAGGGGGTTCAAATTGCCATTCGGACAGGGCTTGAGTTGCCGCATAACCATACTCCGGCGCCGTTTGTTCAAGCACACGAGTCAGCTCAACGGTGCCTCTTCGGCCCACAATCACTTCTGCTCGAACAAGAGTATCTTCCGTGGAGTTTCGGTGCACCGTCGGAATAACGGGCTGTTTGGAAAAAATCATCGGGACATCCAGACGGACATTGACCGGCTTTCCCTCAACCGTTCCGGGTTCGAATCGCCATCGCTCAACGGCATCGATGGCAGCTTATCGGAATGCTGGATGGCTGGTTTCAACGGCATACGCCGCTTCAACTCTGCCCTCGGTATTAACGATAAACTCCACCTTCACACGCCCGCTCAGCCCGGCCCTTCTTAAGTAATAAGGATATTCGGGCTTGACCTGTGATCGAACTTTCGGCGCCACCTCGTATTCGTCGTTTCCTCCGACATTCACTCGCGTCGCGAGTTGAGAATAAATGGCCCGTCCATTTTCTCGTCCAGCGGTGAATCTGGATGCATGGATAGAACTAACCGCTAGGTCGACCAAATCCGGGTGGTCTGCCTCTATCACGCGAACCTCCTCCTCTTTCCCTTTGGGCGAGACCACAACCGCCACTCTCACCACGCCTTTGATGCCACGCTGGCGCAATTCGTCCGGGTAGGGCGGGTGGTCTCTTCGCTCCAGCCGCGGTTTGTTTTTCAATTCGGCCGATCACTTAATCCCCGGATACTTCTCCGCCCACTCTGCCGGAATATCCAATGGGTTACCGTTCTGGGCGCGAAGGCTTCCCGCTATCACCCCGAAAACCAGCAGCACTACGCATCCAACTCGTTGAATCATAGCGTAGAAATAGAAGTCGGTTTGCGTTAGCACAACCCAACATTCGACCACTCATAGATTTAAAGATCTTATAAATCCTACATCACTAAACGGTTTACGGTGCACGTGCGTTGACGTGGACAGGCATTTCGCGACACGGTCAGTTTCAGCCAGTGACCGATACCGATAAACAGAATCCTTCAAACCTTCCGGACTCAACCGAGCCGCCGAAGCGCAAGCGGCATTGGGGACGGATTCTGCGTTACTGGAGTAGGGGAGTGGTCCGCGCCATCACCCTCGATTGGTTCCCGGGTCGACGTTTCCTGCGCAAGCCGCCCAAGGCCACGCTCGCGGCCGATGCCAAGGCCGGCGTAAACGTCGCGCTCCTCGCCTTTCCCCAGAGCATCGCCTACTCCCTGATCGCTGGGTTGCCTCCGCAGTTTGGTTTGATGAGTAGCGCCATCGGCTCTGCCACCGGACCCTTTTTCAGCGGTTCTCGTTTCATCGTGTTGGGCCCCACCAACGCCACTGCGATCCTCATGCTCACCGGACTCGCCGCCACCGGGCTGCCTCCGGATCAACGCATGGCCGCCGTGCCACTTTTCGTGTTGATGGTTGGTTTCTTCATGTTGATCGGCTCTCTCCTCCGCGCTTCGCTGCTGATCAACTACATCTCGCGCACCGTCGTCACCGGATACATCACCGCCGCGGCCGCCCTGATTTTCGTCAACCAGATCCAGAACGTTCTCGGTTTTAATATCGGCACTGCCTCCACCTTTTTGGGTATCGTAACCGGAACCGCGAAGGCGCTGGGGCAAACCCACCTACCGGAAGTCGGCATCGCGGTAGGAACCCTACTCGCCAATTGGGCCATCCTGAAGTGGTTTCCCAAATTGCCGAATGTGGTTATGACTCTGCTCGTGGGTGTAGCTCTCGGATTCGGATTCGAATACATGGGCTGGCACTTGGTATACCTCAGCGGGTTTTCGCTGGGTGACCTCGGATTCATGCGCGGTGAGTTCGACTTCGACCTGATCGGTGCTCTGGCCGGGCCCGCCCTCGCGCTCGCGTTTGTCTCGGTCCTCGAGGGCACGTCCATCGGTAAAACCCTCGCTTCCAAATCCGGTCGTCGTATCGACGTAAATCAAGAGATGTATGCGATGGGCATCTCCAATGTCGCTGCCGCCGTCTTCGGCGGCATGAACTCCTCCGGCTCATTAACTCGGTCCGTGCTCAGCGACTCGTCCGGCGCCCGATCACCACTCGCCAGTGTATTTGCCGGCCTCTTCGTTCTCGTGCTGATGTTCACCGTCGGCCGTGGTATCCAATACATCCCCACCGCCGCACTAGCCATCGTGGTCATGGGCATCGCTTACTCGCTCTTCAATCGCCACAACATCAAGATGGCGCTGCGCACAACGCGTTCGGATACTATCGTGTTTTTGGTGACCTGTGGGTCGGCCCTCCTCCTGCAGATCGACCTCGCCATCTACCTCGGCGCATTTACTTCGATCATCCTCTTTCTCCGCAAGGCCGGTTCACCTGAGCTGGTGGAATACAATTTCAACGACGATGGGCATCTCGCCGAACTGGGAACACGAGCGCGACGGTCCGTGCCAGGCATTTCGATCATGCACGCCGAGGGTGATCTGTTCTTCGGATCCACCGATATCTTCGATCAGCAGATCCGTCAGATCATTCGTGATCCGAGCCTGAAGGTGATCATCCTGCGCCTAAAAAATGCGCGTAACCTCGATGCCACCGCAGCGGCCGCCATCAGCGAACTACACGGCTTTCTGCAAAAATCTGGACGGCACCTCGTCATCTCCGGCGCGGGTCGCGAAGTCACCCGAGTGCTGGAAAATGCCGGCACCATTGAGCTCGTCGGTGAAGAGAATTTTTTCCGTGAGATCCTGTCCAATCCGACGCTCTCCACCCGCGACGCTTTGATGCGAGCAACCAAGATCTTGGGCCGTCGCGACGCGGAGGTCCGCATCTTCGTCGATCAAAACAAAAAGAACGACGACGGAGATAACTGAACGTCGGGCAGGTGGGGCGCTAGTAACTCAGACCGAGAAAAAGGCGCCATTTAGAAAAGGGAAACTCGGTAACGTCCGTCCCGTTCTTTCGCCATTCGTGGCGCGTGCCAACATGCCAATAGGAGCCTATCGCTTTCGTAACTTCGATTTCGTTGTCCGCCCCCAACCCGCTCCTGAATCAGCCCAAAAGTAGATTTGTCCGATTTGGTGAAGTTTGAAGCCCTCGGGCAGATCGATTTCGTTCTCGATCAAAAGTGACGGGGCATCCGTGTTAAACTGAACACCAATCGCGTCAGACTCGAAACGGAAAAAATTCCACGTCGCTCCCACGCGCGACATTACTCGGTCTGACTTAACCAGATTGTAACCAAATCCAACCTGATATCGTTGAAGAAAGTATCGTGGTTTTAACCCTGCGACTTTGAAATCATCCCACTCCAAATCACTGCCCAAGTAAGTAAACCAGTGTTCTTCAACATCAACCCGCCAATAGGCATCCAAGGAGGTGCGTAAATCCCCCTGCGTATCATTTTTCCTCTTGTCGAGCCAGCGAGCATCAAGCCGAAACTCGTCATAGCCAAGTGGGGCCCAGACGGCACGCAACTCCAGCCCACCCTCTTCCTTCGAATCACCAGCGTCACTCGAGATTAGACCGTAGATATTGCCACGCAGAGAATGGGGTCGCCACCAGGAGTGAGTAGGATCGGACGATTTTTTCGAGTCCTTGACCGTTTGACTGTGAAGGACCGGCGTCGCTTCCTGGGGTATCGCCGCCGTGGCATGCTCCGGACGAAATACTGCATCCGCCCGCGCTGGCCGCAGTTCCTCAAAACGAGCGGATTGAAAGACCCAGTGGTCTGCTGTCGTTTTCGACAATTCCCCTGTTACTCGGTTGCCGTCCTCGAATTCCAACACGCCACGCGGCCCCGCATTCAGGAACGACACCAAACCAGTAACGACTAGGAATGTTCGAACAAATCGCATGAGAAGCAGCTGAACTTTGGAGCCAAACTTAAACGGGCTGACGACCAAGCGTGCCGACCAACGATTCGCCGTATTCAACACTGCCTACGCGTTCGCGTTCGGCCTTTGCCTTCTTCAATCGATCCGCCAAACCGAGGCGTTTCGAAAGGTCTTCGGCCGTCGGGTTTTCGAGCGTGAGTTGGAGCGACTTGATGTGCCGATTCCACAGGCCGATATCCCACTCCTGCTTGGCGGCGACTCGCGCCTTATACCAATCACTCGCGATCAGAGCGTCGCGGCTGAACATCTCACGCACTTCTGGGGCATCAAGCCCGTGACCGTTCCAGTCACCCTTGGCCATGATGTGAAGGAGCGCCTCGAGCGGAGGACAGGCTTCACTGATCGTGCCGTCGTCGAAGTAGGCCTGCGCCACGCGCTCGTGAGTCGCGACGATGTTGTCCATGCCTTCGACAAAGAGCTCCATGCCTTGTTTTTCGGGACTGAGCATTTCGTCCGTAAATACGACGTGCGGGTGGTTAAAGACCCGGCCAAAGAAGGTGCGGGCAAACTTGCGGGTGATCCGATAGCCCAACCGGCTGGCGAGCACCGTCTTGCCTTCGAAGTCGAAATCACGGCAACGCTCAAGGAGGCCGTTTTCGATCATGGCTTGGGGGTCACGTTCTTCCGGTTTCATGCGACACCAAACCTCGGGCACGAGTAGACTCACATCGTGATCGGTCCGCACTTTGGGCCCAACATATCCCGCAGCCGAAACGAAAGCCGGGTGCTCAGTCAGCAGCATCGAGACGAGCGCCGCATTGAGGTCATAAACGGCAGGCAGGCAATTGAACGGGCCCTTGGTCAGGGCACCTTCAGATCCCGCACCGGTCGTGGAAGGCGACTTACCGGTCATCGAACTGATATACTCGATAAACAACTCGGGTAGTTCGAAATAGTGAATCGGGTTAAACACCGCGAGGGAGCGGACACCAGACTCTGGTTCCGGCGGGTTGTTGCGGCGGCCGGGAACGACGGCATCGACCGGAGTGTATACGGGCGCATCGGCCTCAAGGCGCCGGTGCAACCGGGTCGCCATTTCCGCGAGATAAACCCCACGAGGATCTTCCAGATCCGGACGCATCTGCAGATAGCGCGGATTCTTGGTGGGCTTGCCATCAACGATCCGAGGGTGGGCCGGCGAAACGAAATAAGATATCCCGTCTGGGGCCGCAGCAGACTGTTTGATCAACGTCTGGACCGGTTCCGTCCACTTATCGAAACCGACTGCATCGGCCACCAACTCCTGCGCATCTTGGCGACTAAGGGCTTCAAAGTTGGAGATGAAATTGCCGGGACCCGCGAGGTCGCGCTCGGCCTGTTTATCATAACCGCGATGAATCGCATCATCGGGACGCTGGAACAGGCGGGTTTCGCAATTCGCTACGAATTTCTGCGACGCGCGATCATCTCCGGCGCGCAATCCCGAGAGTTGATTGGATGGGACCACCACCGATGCGGTGATATCGTCTTCCATCTGAATCTTGGCCGCCGGATGGAAATCCTCGCGGAGGCCAAACACCCGCCAAGACCCGTCGTCGCGGAACCCAACCCGCAAGTAACTCGCGGTGAGTTTGCGCGTGTCACACTTCAGTTCGTTGCCCGGGGTGCCATTAATGATATCAACCGAGAAATGATTGCGCCAATCGTCGCCCCAATCAGAGCGGAAGTGGCGTTTCACCACAAAAACGATTTCCTTGAGGTATTGCGGGATGACACGAAGCCAGTCGTTAAACTCGTCGGAGAATTCCGATGAGGGCGTGAGGAGTTTGATCACCGAACCGAGTGATCGCTCGTAGCTGAGCAGGGGACGCTTATCCGCGCCGCGTCGCGAAACATCAGCGAATCGCTCAGAGTAGGGATGGTCGAACAGCTCCTGCACGCGAGTCATGTCGCGCTCGAAATCCGCTACGAAAACAGGACCCGGCAAAATCGCATCCGAGATCGCCTTTGAGATCTCAGACTTACCTCCACCCGACACGGTAGATGGTTTATGGCACAAGGTGCCTTCAGCGACCGTGCCGACGAGGTTCCAACTGTTGTGTGCGGGTGGGCGATCTAGGTGAACCCGATAGCCAGACGGTCGCACGTAAGTGATTCCCGCCCGCAGGGGTAGGAGCTGCTCCTGGTCGCCCGTCTTCCATCGAACGGTTTGGACCGCGAGATCGAAGGCCACATCCTCCGGAACGTAGTAAATTGTCGGATACTTCTTATCGATCGCGTAACCCTCCGGCTGCACCTCGATGAGATCACCGTAGCGCTCTTTCACTTCGACAAAGGTGTGACCGCGCGACTGCACGTGCAGGTTGCCTGCAAACTCCTCTCCCAAATCGTAAGATGGGTAAACGCGGGCGCCACCGGCGTGTTCTTCTTCTGCTATACCAAACAGGTTGGCGGCATAACCGATCTGCGTTTTCACCTCTTTCTTGCAGTAGCCGAAATAGTTGTCGGCGATGAGAGTCACCACCACACCGCGAGCATCGCGGGCGCAAATCTTGAAGGCCGAGCCTTCGTTGTAGATTTCATCTTCTGACTTCCAGCACATGCCGTCGCGGCGTTGGCGAGGCGTCGCGAGATCCCAGTGGGGCAAGCCGAGGGCCACCTTGGAGACGTTCACGAGATGCGGGGCCAAGATCACGCAACCGGTGTGTCCGGTCCATCCGTCGATATCGAATGCGGCATCGTTCTCTGGCAGGTAGGGATCGCCAGCATTGCCGAAAATCGACTCTACAAAATCGAGATTAGCGACCAACGAACCGGGGGCAAAAAACCGAATTTCGAGCGACTTCGATGGGGTGACTCCGGGAACCTCTGGCACGACCATCGGCCGCAGGAGTAAGGAAACCATGCTATGGGCGGGCTCCGACCAATCCGCCGAATAAGGGAGGCGAGTCAGATCTTCGGGCGGCTGCATCGCGATCTCGAGCAGCTTGCCATAGGCCTCGACGGGCACCGCCTTCTTGTCGTCGGGCACGGGCAGACCGCCTTCAGCGATGTGAAATACGCCCTTGGTCGTCCGGCGATCACTGCGCGGGTTATGTAGGACGCCATTGCGCAACCGGTAGCTCTTGAGGAGAGGGGATTCGGCCGCATCTCCGCTGGACGGCAGCGAGAGTTCGCGAGCAAGACCGGGTTGATCGAGCACCAGCGTGCGAAGTGGCAGGTTCGCGGCAGGACCAATCTTCGCGAGATATTGGGTAAGAAAATGCTGAATCCGACCATCAACCGGTGCATACCGCTCGACCATCTGGCGGGTCATTTCCCGATGCCGGGAGAAAATTGGATTGGCCAAGGAGGTAAGGCCTCCAACTCCAGCCCCCGAACTCGAGGGACAACCGATCAACTCCAATCGCAGGGAGATGGCTTGACGTAACTCTTCGGGAGAAGGCGGGCGCTTAGCAGAAGTCATACAGGGCTATCGTGAAGCATTACCTGCGCCGGGACAATGCACGGATTGCAAAAAACGTTCAGTATATAGCCACGGCCCTCAAATTACCCGATGATCGTCGCTGCCAAGACGATCCCGCCTCGCAGCGTCCAAGCCAGGGTGCGAATCCAATTCGTCGCCACAAGTCGCTCGATCGTCGCTACATTCCATCCCGAAGCTAATCGCCGATGGAGCGGAATCTGAATGCATATTGTTGATAACCAGATAATAAGCACAAGAACGGCCGAAATCCATCCCATCAAAATCGTGGGCGACGCATAGACCCATACGGCCACCAGTATCGCCTCGGCCCCCATCAACGGCACGACAACCCGACTGATCCGGCCCGCATAGGCGTGATGCCACGAGGCGAACCCCTCCGGCACCATCCGGGCCATTTGGGGATAAATCACCACCTGGACCACCCACATTAAGCCCACCAGGGCCCAAGTCGTGGCGCATTGGGCCCACCACCACCACGTATCGATTGATTCAAAACCCCATTGCACGGCCATATTCTAGACGAACCCGGCGGTTCTCTCCAGCGGCACCTGAGTTTTTATCCGAAATATTGCGGCGCACCTCTGCCCATCCAGTCTTTCGTGCTCATGGTCCTATTTCACGACTCCCGCTGTCTCGAATACGGCTCCTCCGCTCGCCCCGAACAACCCGATCGGTTGCGCCTCGCCACGCCACTGCTGCGCTCGCGACATCCCGAGTGGGTTTGGGAGCAACCGGAGGCCGCGACATCTGCTCAAGCAGCTCTTGCCCATGATAATACGCACCTCTATCGCCTCGAGCAGCCGGGTGATTTCGACGCCGACACACCTGGATTCGAGGACATTGCCCGACACGCCTACCGCGCTGCCGGTTGCGCGATCGCGGCCGCCGAGGCGGCGATCGCGGGCAGGGGTCCAGCCATTTCTCTCATGCGCCCCCCCGGCCATCATGCGACCAGCGACCAGGCGATGGGCTTCTGCTACCTCAACCACATCGCCATCGCTGCGCTTCACGCCCAGATGCAGCCCGGAATCAACCGGGTCGCCGTGTGGGACTTCGACGCTCACCACGGTAATGGCACCGAAGCGATCCTCGCTGGGCGCGAAGGCATCCTGTTTTCCTCGGTGCACCAGTCTCCCGGCTACCCTGGCACCGGGCTGACGAGCTTCGGAAATTGCGCCAATTGGCCCGTGCCGCCGCACACTCCGCGGACCGAACACCTCGCGGTTCAGCGTAAATCGTTTGATCGTGTGATTGCCTTCAACCCTGACCTTGTGCTCGTCTCTGCCGGATTCGACGCCTTTTACGGCGATCCTATTACTGAGATGACATTGGAAAAACAGGATTTCACTACGCTCGGCACATGGTTGCCGGAACTCGGTCGACCCACCGCCGCCGTCCTAGAAGGCGGCTACAGCACCAAACTACCCGATCTGATCGATACGTTTTTGACCGCCTGGGCTGACGGGAGTCCACGCGCATGATTAAACGTTTTCTTCCGCCAGTTGCTCGTCGTTTGCTCGGTGTCAAAGTGAAGCCCGAACCGCCTACCTACAAGCTGCTTGACCAGCCCGGATCACTCACTCCCTTGCTCGAAGCCCTCGACCGCGTTGACGAAGTCGCGCTGGATACCGAAGCGGACAACATGAACTGCTACCGCACCAAGATCTGCCTCCTGCAATTTCTGGTGGATGGTAAGGTGTTCCTCGTCGATGCCCTCGCGCCCATAGATTTCGCCCCACTTTACGCCAAGCTCGCCGACAAACACCTCCTGATGCACGGGAGTGACTTCGATCTGCGGCTGATGCACGACCTGAACAAATTCGAAGCCAAGAGCATGTTCGATACGATGCTCGCCGCCCAACTCCTCAATCGGAAGAAGGTAGGTCTGGCCGGCCTCATGGAGGACTACTTCGGCCTCGTGATGTCCAAAGAGTCCCAAAAGGCCAACTGGTCCCGGCGCCCGCTCACCAAAAAGCTCCTCGATTACGCCTCCCTCGACGTTTGGCATCTCTTCGAGCTGCGCGATCTGCTCAACAAGGAGCTCAAGAAGCTCGGACGCGTGGATTGGCTTGACCAACAATGCCGCCGCCAAATCGAAGCCGGCCTCGTGGGTTTCCCTTCCGGTGACGAAAACGCCTGGCGCATCGGCAAGTCCGAGAAACTGCGCGGCCGTTGTCTCAGCGTCCTCCAATCCATCTGGCACTGGCGCGAAGCCCAAGCCGAACGCCTCGACACCCCTCCGTTCAAGGTCTGCAACAACTCGCTCCTCCTTAGAATGGCCGCTAACGCCGAGGAGAACAATGACGCCAACGCCATCGTGGCCAGCGTCAACCTCGGCCGCCGTCACCCTCGACTCGCTCCTTCGCTTACTAAGGCCGTCGCAACGGGACTCGAGACCGATCCCACCACGCTGCCCCGCCGGGTGCGCAACCGTGAACACCGGTCGCTCTCGCCGCGTGAACTCAAATTTCAAGATCGCCTCAAAGCTGATCGCGACGTCCTGTCCGCGAAACTCAAACTCGAGGCCACGCTCATCGCCAACCGAGCGCAGCTCGCGCAAATCGCCCACAGCCCCGAGACGCTCAGTGAGCTCCTCTTGCCTTGGCAATGTGAACTGATCGAGTCGCTGCCCGCCTACAAAAACGGAGCGGACACCACCTAAGTCCAATGGGGACCCCGTGGATATAACCCTCCCCCCAAGTGGGTCGGGCTTTCTTGTCCGCCGAAGCCTCGGCGAAGGAGGAACGCCCGCCATCGAATTCTGTTTATTGGCGAACACCACCACCGGCCGATGAGTTCCGATTCCCTATCCGCCAACATCGCGCAGCACCTGCCTTTGATGGCGGCGGTGCAAGCTGAGACGGCGGCGCTCAAGGTTCCCCGCGGTCGCACCTCCACCGGGGACATCCACTACCTCACGCTGAATTTCGCGGAGCTCGAAGCTGAAGCCGCGGCTTGGCAACACCGTCTAACCACCGCCGGGGTGCAACGCGGAGACCGCGTTCTTGTCATGGTGCGCCAAGGCCTGCCGCTAATCGCCAGCGTATTTGCCCTCTTCGCTATCGGGGCCGTTCCCGTCGTGATCGATCCCGGCATGGGCCGGAAGACCTTCCTCAAGTGCGTTGAACGTTCGCAACCCAAGGCACTCCTCGGCATCCCGCTCGCCCGGATATTCAGTCACGTGTTTCGCCGCGCCTTTTCCTCGGTCAGTATCCGAGTCGGCGCGAGTAGCAGTTCGACCGCCCGCTGTCCCACGAACGCAACCACCCCCATCAAGCTCACGGTGGCCGACTCGGCGACCGATGAGCTCGCGGCCATTTTGTTTACCTCGGGCTCCACCGGAGCACCAAAAGGCGTCTGCTACGAACACGGCATGTTCAGCGCCCAGGTTGAGCTCATTCGCGAAACCTTCGGCATTAAACCCGGAGAAATCGATCTGCCCATGTTGCCGATCTTCGCGCTATTCAATCCCGCCCTCGGCATGACCACCGTCGTGCCCGAAATCGACCCCAGCAAACCCGCCATGGTCGATCCCGCCAAGATTGTGCAGGCGATCACGCAGGAGCGCATAACCAATTCCTTCGGCTCACCCACGCTCTGGCTAAAAATCGCCCAACACTGCACCCGCGAAAAAATTGAACTGCCTTCCATGCAGCGCGTGCTCTCCGCCGGAGCACCCGTGCCCCCCGCACTCTGGGAACTGATGACGCCCATTCTCAGTTCCGGCGAATTACACAGCCCCTACGGTGCGACCGAAGTGTTACCCGTCAGCGCGGTTTCGGCCTCGACCGTTTTGACTGAAACGGCAGCCCAAACCCTACAAGGAGAAGGCACCTGCGTCGGCCAAGTCATCTCGCCCAACGAAGTAAAAATTATTCGTCTAAGCGACCGAGCCATCGCCTCAATCTATGACGTTGAGGAACTCCCAACCAGAGAGATTGGCGAGATCATCGTGCAAGGCCCCACGGTCACCAAAACTTACGACGCCCTGCCCAAAGCCACCGCCCAAGCCAAAATAGCGGATAAAACAACATCTAGTATTACTCCCGCGGAGTCCGCCGGGAGTCCGTCACCTGATACTTGTAACTTGATACTTGATACTTCCGTCGCTGCCGCAGCAGCGACGGTCTGGCACCGCATGGGAGACTGCGGTTATCTCGATGACCAAGGACGTCTCTGGTTCTGTGGCCGCGCCGCCGAACGCGTTGAAACCAAATCGAGGACCCTCTACTCCGAACAGGTGGAGCCGATCTTCAATGATCACCCCGAAGTCATCCGCACCGCGTTGATCGGTCACGGCAAATACCCCAATCAACGCGCCGCCCTCGTGATCGAACCGGTCGATCCGAGCGTCGTAAACAACAGTTCGAAATGCCGGGCCCTCGGCCGACTCCTTCGCACCCAAACGCGCACGCACCCCCTCGCAGGTCGGATTAATCTGTTCTATTTCCATCCCGGTTTCCCGGTCGACGTGCGCCACAACGCTAAGATCCACCGCCTCACGCTCACCGCATGGGCAGAAACCAAAGGGGTTGGATTTGAAGTCGATCCCAAGCGATGAGAGTTGATCCGACATCCTCCGTATTGGTTACCGGCGGCACCGGTTTTCTCGGCTCACATCTCGTCGCCCGCCTCCTCGAGGCCGGACGTCCCGTGACGGTCGTATCACGCTCCCCCCAACCGCAACTCGTCGCTCGAGGCATCCGCGTAGTGGTAGGCCCACTACATAAACCCTCCGTATGCGAAGAAGCCGTGGTGGGAGCTGCTACTGTTTTCCACGTCGCCGCCCGAGTTGGCGTCTGGGGTCGCTACGCCGACTTTCATCGCGATAATGTGGTGGCGACCGAAACCCTACTAAAGGCCGCTCAAGCAGGTGGGGCGGAACGCTTCGTGCACACCAGCACTCCGAGCGTAGTCTACAACGGCCATGACCTTGCTGACGCCAATGAATCACTTCCCCTTACCACTGATTGCCCCAGTCCTTACCCGCTCACCAAAGCCCAAGCAGAAGCGGCGGTGATTGCCGCCAATCGTGAAGGGTTTCTCACCACCGCGCTCCGCCCGCATCTCATTTGGGGAACCGGGGACCCGCACCTCGTGCCCCGCATTTTGGCGAGAGCACGCGCTGGTCGCCTCCGCATCGTAGGAGAGGGAAAGAACCGCGTAGACATGGTGCACATCACCAACGCCACCCAAGCGCACCTCGACGCCGAACAGGCCCTGGCTGACTTTAACCATATTGGTTATAGTTCCTCAGAAACTGCTGATGGTAAACGGGAAGACCACTCTGATTTGGGGAGGAAATCACCGGCGGGGCAGGCCTATTTCATCACCAATAATGAACCCGTGAATTTGTGGGACTGGATCAATACCCTCCTGACTTCGCTGGGTGAGCCACCGCTCACCAAATCCATTTCGCTGAAAACCGCATCACGCCTCGGCGCGATCGCCGAGACGGTCTGGAAAACGTTGCGCCTAAACGGTGAACCACCCATGACGCGCTTCATCGCCGCTGAGCTCGCCAAAGATCATTGGTTCGACCTCACTGCCGCCAAACGCGACCTCGACTACACGCCAAAGGTCACGATGGAGCAGGGCACCGCCGAACTCATCGAAGAGCTCAAGGCGGCGAAGGCCTAACTTCCTTCTACCTGGCTGGCATTTGCATCACTTCACTTTCGCCAATTTGGATGTCGACTTCAGGAGTCAGGTATTTGGCGAAAAAGGGCTCAACTCGACCGTAGAAACCGACTGAGGTTTCCGCGTCGCGGAATCCGTGACCCTGCTTCTTTTCTACCATCGATTCGTATATTTTGCCATGCTTCTTCAGCTCCGGCTCAAGGCGTTCCCAATGATCGATCACGACACGAGGGTCCTTTTGTCCATAAGCATGAAACGAGGGCACCTGAATGTTCGCCACAAGGTTAACCGGTGAGGTTGCATCACGATATTCCTGAGTCGCTCCTACCCAAATATCACGACCATCATAATCCTTGGAATTCATGAACGCGTCTGCTCCTCGGTTCTTGAACGTAATCTCCAAATCTGAAGCGCCGACATAATTGATGCCGCAGGCATAAAGTTCAGGCGTGAGAGTGAGACCCGCGAGCGTCGCATAACCACCATAACTCGCTCCGTAAATCGCCACGCGATCCTCATCTGCAATGCCTTCAGCAATCGCCCACTTCACTCCGTCGGTCAGATCATGCTGCATTTCACGCCCCCATTGTCGGGCTCCTTTTTCCACATAATCCTGACCATAACCGCCCGATCCACGATAATTGATCTGCAGCACTGCATAGCCACGCGAGGCGAGAAATTGCACCTCGGAATTAAAGCCCCAGCTGTCGCGCACCCCAAAGGGTCCACCATGTGGATTGACGATCATCGGCACAGGTTGGCCGGACTCAGCGGTCCAAGGTCGCGTGAGGTAACCGTGGATGGTAAGTCCGTCACGCGAGATAAACTGGATGGGCTCCATCGGCCGCATCAACGGGGTCGGCACTTCGCGCACGCGTTTAAATTGAACCAATGAGCCGGCGCTGCGATCCAACACAAAATACACCCCTGCTTCGCGATCGGAGCCTACGTGAATCAGGGCTACTTTTTCATCATCCGAAAAACTCACAAAGGTGATCTCCATGCCCGGGAATGCGGCTTCAATACTGGCCTGTAATTTTGCCCGATCTGCCCCTTCTTCAAACCAGTGATAGTGAGCTTTGTCGGACTCATAAACCACCCCGCGCACGGTGTAGCCGTCTCTTGATGCGATTACACTTACCACCTCGCCCTCCGGAGGCACAAATAGGGCAGGGCCTAACGTGAGCGTGTCGGTATCGAACACGTGAACAGCCCCACGGTCGTTCTCTTCGCGGGAGAGGACATAAAGAAACCTACCATCTCGATTGAAAAAGAGGGGCGTCCACATCTCAGCATAGGGATTCATCGGGAATTGAGCCACGTGGGCCCAACCACTCTTGTCGTCTGGCCGGTGCTGCCAGGTGTTTACCATAGCGCCCTCCATTTTTCCGAAAATAACTCGGAAGCGAAGGCGCCCTTGTTGATCGGTTATCAGGTTCGAGTGACGCACTCGCCTATCAATTCTATAGATCGGTGAAATCCCGCGATTGCGCACATTGACCCGGGCCACCACGGCACCATCTGGGAGGGAAGACCGATCAAAAAGACCGGTCGAACGAAAGGCCCCCGATACCAGGATACGATCTTCATCGTGCCGCAGACTACTCTGAATACCACCTGCCCCCCCCCAGTCAGTCGTTCATAACGCTGTGTCTCCACAATACGGATGACTCGCTTTCCTTTTAGGTCGGTAGAGCCTACGAAGAACGATTCATTGCCTTGGTAATCAGCGGTAAACACCAGCCGTTCGTTACCTTTCCAGAAAAAGGAAAACAGGCTCTCATCTGTGGCCTGTAGGATCATCTCGGCTGACCCTTTTTTTCGATCAAACAGACCCAACGCCATCTTGCCTTCGTGAGGAAAGAGGAGCGCGATTTTGGAGCCGTCGGGTGAGAGCCGAGGTTGCCTCACATCCGGTGAACCAATGAAGGTTTCAGTTGGAAGTTGGCGGGCGGATTTGGCGGCTTCGAGCCAGTCGGTTTGAGCGTATAGCGAAGCGCCAGCTACCGCCGCCAGAATGGCGACAAGCAGTCGTTGAAGTGTGAACATGCCTCCGACTGCCCCCCCCCTCCGGATCGGCGCAAGGCGCGGTTTTACGTATCAATTTAACTCCGCTGGCGCACCGCTTCGAACAGGGTGATGATCGTAGCCATCGCGACGTTCAACGAATCGGCCTGACCGGCCATCGGAATGCGCACCGTCTGGTCCGCTTCCGCCAACCAAGCGTCGCTCAAACCGTATTGTTCGCTGCCCATCACGATCGCGAGCGGGCCATTCAAATCCACTTCGGTGTAGAGGTCGGTGGCCGCCGGAGTCGTGGCAACGGATCGAATCTTTTTTGAACCCAACCATGCCCGCACGGCTTCGCTATCGGCGATGACTACCGGCACCGAAAACAAAACGCCCGTCGAAGCCCGCACCACGTTGGGATTAAACAAATCCGTCACCGGATCACACACGATCAACCCATCAACGCCCGCCGCATCGGCACTGCGCAGAATCGTGCCCAAGTTGCCCGGCTTCTCGATCGCCTCGACCACCAATAAAAGTGGAGTCGGGGAAAGCTTAAGATCTTCGAGCTCATTGCGCCATTGTGGTAACACCGCCAACAGGCCGTCGGGACGCTCACGATACGCGACCTTGGAGAATGCGGGCTTATTGAGCATAAAGACCTGCGCACCGGCCTCCTCCGCTTCAGCAACCAACGACGCCTCGTTGCCCTGCTCACCCGGATACCACTCGATGCAGATATAGAGCTCCGTAGGTGGGAACCCCTTATCCAGCGCACGTCGGATTTGACGGTAGCCTTCAACCAAAAACTGTTGGGCGGTATCACGCGGACGTCGGTCTCGTAATTTGACCAATTGTTTTACCCGCGGGTTCTGCAGACTGGTGATGACTTCGGGCTCCATGACGTGATCAGCCCACGATACATCGAAAATAGCACGAAAAGAAAACTCTGCTTTTCCGTCGAATCGTGTCTTCTCGTGAGTCCCATGGGCCGAAGAAAGAAAGACCGCGCACCCCGAGACTTCCCGTTTCCGTATCACACGGAGATCGAGCTCACCATTACAACGCTGACCAATCGCGGCGTTGGCCTCGGTCGGGTGCCGCTCCCAGAGCCTGCCCCTGAGTCCGACCCCTTGATACTTGATACTGGTGAGCTTGATTCTTCGATCGAGGCCACTGCCTCGACCGCGCTTGCCCGCCAAAGCTCGACAGAGTCGAGCGACGGAGGGTGGGTCGTGATGATTCCGTTCTGCCTTCCCGGGGAGCGCGTGCGCGCTCGCATATTTCGAAACCAAAAGAACTTCTCCGAAGCCGATCTGGTCGAAGTCCTGACCCCATCACCGGATCGCGTTAAACCTCAGTGTGACCTGTTCGGTCAATGCGGCGGCTGTCAGTATCAACACTTGAGTTACGACGGCCAATTGACCTGGAAACGCCAACAAGTCGTAGAACTCCTCCTCCACATGGCGGAGATCGAGCATCCCGTGAACCCCGTAATCGGCTCGCCCGAACAATTCGCCTACCGCTCCAAAATCACTCCGCATTTTCAGACGCAGCCTTGGGTCGATGCTGGTGGCCAAAAATCTTACCCGATTGGCTTTTTAAAACAGGGCACCCGTTCAACCATTATCGATCTGCCGCAATGTCCGATCGCGACACCAGCCATCAATGCCAAGCTCACCGAGGTCCGGGACGAAACCCGGGAGCGTTTGGCCAGAAGCGAATTCAAGAAAGGCGCGACTCTGTTGCTGCGTGATGCTGAAGAAGGTGTGGTCACCCAGCACGACGCCGTGATCCACGAAGTGGTGGAACAAGGGGAGGGGCACGATCCGCTACGCCTGCATTTTCTCGCGAGAGACTTCTTCCAAAATAATCCCTTTATCCTCCCGACCTTCACTGACTACGTGCGTCAACGCGCCGTCGCCACGGGCGCCACCCACCTGGTCGATGCCTATTGTGGGAGTGGACTGTTCGCCTTATCCTTGGCTCGAGAATTCGAGCAAGTGACGGGCGTAGAGATCAGCGAAACCTCGGTGAAGTTTGCCACTGAGAATGCCAAAGCCAATGGCATCACCAACGCCACGTTCCGCGCCGGTGACGCCTCCGCTATATTCGCCGGCCTGGAGTTCAATCCGACGAACACGGTCATCGTGATCGATCCGCCCCGCAAAGGCTGCGACGAGGTGTTTTTGAATCAGCTCTTCGAGTTCGGACCGAAAGCAGTGATCTACATCAGCTGTGACCCCGCCACTCAAATGCGCGATTTGGTGCACTTCAAAACGGCGAACTATAGCATCAATGATGTGCAACCCTTCGACCTGTTTCCTCAAACCCGCCATCTCGAATGCGTGGTGACTTTGGTGAAGGCGTGAAAGTGATTCAGCTCGTCGGCGGAATGGTCTGACTGCGTAGGGCCGTGCGACCACACTCGATGGCGGCGGCTACTTGCTCCACTTTTAGGGGTTTGGATATATAGTCGTTCATGCCTGCTTCGAGGCACTTTTGTTCGTCTCCGTGCATCGCGTTCGCCGTCACCGCAATGATCCAAGGGCGAGCCAAATCACCAAACGCTTCGCGCACCGCGCGGGTAGCATCGAGCCCATCTAACACCGGCATTTGCACGTCCATCAGGATGATGTCCGCCGGTCGTTCGTGGAGCGCTGGGACCACTTGGGAACCATCGGAAACCAGTCTGAATTCCTTTTTCAATAACCCCAACATTTGGGCAAATATTCGTTGGTTCACCGCGTTATCTTCAGCGACCAGAATCTGCAACGGGGTTTCCTCTTCAACCGGAGCTAGGGGGTTTTGGGGCTCTTTCGAGATTTCTAACGATGATCGCGAGTCGCTTACTTTCAGCTGTCTCGCCAGAATTGATCGGACCGAAGAGTGACGCACGGGTTTGCGCAACATCGCCACGACGGTTGAATCCGTTTCACTCTGGGGCGCTTGGTTGGCCGGAACGGTCACGATAAACCTAGCACCTTCCAACTGCGGTTCGACCGCCAGCCGAAGCGCCACCTCGACCCCGGCCCCCGCGCCGTCCGCTATATTGACGAGCACAAAATCCACTTGTTCGATTTCGTCTGCGGCTTCCAGTGCTTCCGCTTCATTCGCACACTCGCGGGTCTGCATATTGTAACTCCGACAGATGTTCGCCAAGATTCTCGTGCCGTTACTTGGTTCGCCCAAAACCAACACCCGCGCGGCGGGCAAGGGCTTGAGCACAGGCTCCATATCGGGCGGAGTTTCTAGGCTTAAACTAAAGCCAAACATGGTGCCTTCGCCCAGGGTGCTTTCGCAAGTCAGGTCGCCGCCCATGAGCTCGACTAACCGCTTACTGATCGCCAGCCCCAACCCGGTGCCACCAAATCGCCGGCTGATCGATGCGTCCGCCTGGGTGAACGACTCGAATAAGCGGTCGATATCTTTTTGTTCAATACCAATTCCGGTATCACTCACTTCGAACCGGATCACCACTCTCTAATCCATATGCGCCGTCACTCTCACCGTAAGTAGTACCTCTCCCGAATCGGTGAATTTGACGCCGTTGGAGATGAGGTTGATCAAGACTTGGCTCAGTCGGGTGGAATCGCCTGTCACGATTTCGGGCAGCCCTACATCACTATCCAACAGGAGTTCCAGACCGGTCTCGGCCGCGCGCACTGTATTGAGATCGATCGCACTCTCGATACATTGCACGAGTCCAAATTCGGTGGATTCGATATCAAGTTGGTCGGCTTCAACTTTGCTGAAGTCGAGGATATCATTGATGATCGTGACGAGATCCCCGCCGCTTTTGGCGATGGTTTCAGCACACTCTTTTTGTTCTCTATTGAGACCGGTTTCGAGCAAGAGTGACGCCATGCCGATGACGCCATTCATCGGCGTGCGGATTTCATGGCTCATCATCGCGAGGAAATGACTCTTCGCCAAATTTGCCTGCTCGGCCAACTCCTTGGATTCGATAAGATCATCGGCCTGATCTTTGAGAGCGGTGATGTCGACCATCGCCATCACATCTTGTCGGGTGCCCGTGGTGGGGTCACTAAAGCGGCGATGGAGATACTCGACCCAGACAATATTTCCTCCGGGGTGAATGAAGCGAAACTCCACTTTACGTTGCTGGACCGATCCCGTGTTAATCGAATTCACCACTTCTTCTCAGATGCTCAAATCTTCGGGGTGAAGGGTCTGGCGAAAGACCGTCTCATCATGAGAATCTTTGGCGGTAATACTCGTCAGGCGGGTATAGGCTGGATTCACTAACAGCTCTCCTTGGCGGTCATACTCGCGTAAACCCAATCCAACTGGCGAAGCCTCGAAAACCGAACGTAACCGCGACTCTTGAATCTTAACATCCTCGGACGCGCGTTCCGCGGCCAACATCGCCCGCAGTCGGCTATCGGTGAGTCGCAAGGTTAACATCACCGCACCACCCGAACCGATCAGCCCAAAGGCGAGGGCGAGCCAAGCATAGCGGTGAGCCGGGTCGCGCACGAGCTCCTCCCGAGGGAACGTGCGCACCGTCCATGTCTGGCCAAAGACATCCACTTCTTCGACGCCCATATATTTTAACGAACCGGAAGGCGTGCCACCACTCCACAGCGGCCGGCCCGGTTCATCTCGCCCGCCTTCGTGAACCGTAAATCCGATTTCACTCAGGTAGAGTTCTTCCAACGGAGCGACTAGTGCATCCACCCGCACGGCACCATACACCCAGCCTTTCAAATTCTCTTCGCGAGCCTCCGCGGTATCGATCGGCAAACCGCGTTTGAACGCAGGAAAAAATAATAGAAACCCGGGTGTTTCTGTCTCGCCCACAATGACCCGGATCCGCTTCGACATCGAAACCCGGATTTCCTTGGTCGCGAGCTCTGCGGCTGATCGTCGCGTTACACCATTGGCAATATCAATACCCAATGCCCCTTGGTTATCGGCGAAATGTTCGATGTATTTGACCAGATAAAGAGGATCATGATCGCCGGCACGCTCCGCTTTATAATCAGGCAAGCCATTGGACCGCACCTCGGCCTCAAATGCTTCCAAGTCACCTCGAGCTACCCGATCAACATATCCTATCCCCGCGGTGCCATTTTCCGATCGCAACCCACTCGCCGCGAGAAAATCGACCCACATCTGACGATCCATATCATCGCTGTTTGCGACCATTACCGCGCCGGTTTGCAGGGCTCGCGCGGTGCTACGCAAACGTTCGTTGAAATCAAAACTCAACTGCTCCGCCAGGGCTTGGAAGCGCGTTTCGTCAGCCGTGTTGGCGGCGATTTTCGTGGTAACAAACGAAACGAGGGTGAGCGTTACGGCAGCCACACCAACTAAGACGGCCAAACGTGTCTGGTTCGAGGGGGCGGGCGTTTCCATCGCCGGCTTAGGTGGGTCTCCGCGGTTCCGGGAAGAGTTTGTGGGGTTCATGCAAACAGAGTCGTCGTAGGGGGTAGACACGCTCTCTTCCAAAAGGCGTCACTTCGAGGGGCGTGGCAACGGCCTGCTGATACTGACTTCTACCGTGTCGGTTCCGTCATCTAGAAATAACGCGCGCTGCGTCCGAAGTAGTTGAGCAACCATGCTTCTTTCCAAACCCGGTATCGGGCTTCGGTTGTCATTTTGCCATTTTCTTCCCGCTCATGGTGCGGAAAAAGAAATCCCAATTCTGTATTCACTTGTTCCAACGCGTGTTGTTGAGCGTTGAGGTCCGCCAGAGGTTCGATCTCCCACATCTGTAGCGGCTCCGTATCCCGGTTCAGGCGTTTACGATGACGCTGAACCAGAGTTTTGAGACTACGGCGCCAGGGGCTGCGATCCACCAACCAGTTCTCGGGGTAGAAGCCTGCAAAGGGTAGGTAGAGATTGTCGGTGACGACCCGCGTGCCATCGGTGCGCTGCGAGGCCAGACTCGCGCAAACCACGATATTACCGGTGGGCTGTGGTAAGAATAGCACCTGCACCCGCAGTTTATCTGAAGCGTCGTGATAAATCGACATACGCAGATAAATACTCGGCGCGATTTCAGCGCGCAGCGATTGCACGGCCTTAAAACCTTCTTTGCGCAACCAATCCCGCTCCTTAAGCACTCGCGGCTGAATCGGCCACTCGTCGCCACTAGAATTCAGCGCAAAGCGCGGGAAGAGCGGTATCGGGCTCATGCTCACTGCGTTGATTTCCAACCACCGATAAATCGTCTCAATCAGCGCATAAGTGAGCAAAAATACCGCCGCCAAAGCGAAATACGGCCGATCACTCAGCCCTAAATCGATCACAATCTTGGCGAGTCCGAACCCAAAAATTAACCACCGCAGCCAACGGTTGAAGATAGCCAAGACCGGCGAGGCCTGCCGTTGGTTCACTTGGAAAAGCACCAAGGATACCAGCATGGCAATAACGAGTGGATAAGTAGGGTCCATGAGACGGGGTCGCGAAAAAGCAGGGCAGTTAACACCGCCTGCCAAAACCTAATTTGACGCTAGAAAGAGGCGCTGAGACTTCAGCTGAGACGCACCGGCATGATCACGCAGATGAAGCTCTCGAGGGTCTTAAACACGCCTGGACTCACTTCGTCTTTTACCTCGAAGAAGATTTCGTCTTTTGACAACGCCTTCAACGGATCAAGCATAAATTGTGGATTGAAAGCGACTTGCAAATCTGGTCCACTGTAACTGATCGCCATTGATTCATGGGCTTCACCGAAATCGGGGCTCTGTGCGGTGATCTCGAGTAAATTGGACGTGAGCTTCAATTTCACAGAATTCGACTTCTCACTGCAAACGAGCGCAGCCCGGTGAATACACTGTTGAAGAAGCTCCCGCTCCAGCTTGATACGCTGGTGAGTCTCTTTGGGAATAACCTGTTGGTAATTTGGATAATTACCTTCGACGACCTTTGAATAGAGGTAGATCGAATCGACCAAACCACTGGAATCCTTATCGGTCGAAATCTGAAAGGCGGCTCGGCGCTCGTTAAACGACACTTTTAGCTTCTCCCCCTTGTCGAGCATACGTTGGAGCTCACTGACCGTCTTAGCGGGCAGAATGATGGCTCCAGCGGCGTCATCGGGCACTTCCATCTCTTTGGAGGTTAGCGCGAGACGGCGACCATCTGTGGCAACGAGCGATAGTTTACCGTCCTTAAAGTTGAAATAGACGCCATTGAGGATGTAACGCGTCTCATCGGTCGATTGGGCGTAAGCCACGCTCTTGAGCATCGCGGTGAGTTCACTCTGCTCGAGGGTGAAGGTGCGATCATCACCGAACTCCGGCAATGGCGGGAACTCGTCCTTGCCAATGCCCATAATGCGGAAGTTTGAACCGCCCGATGTCAATTTGACCTGATGACTCGCCGAAGAGGTCAGGTTCACATCCACGTTGGGGAGCTCTCGCACGATCGTAGTCAGGCGTTTGACGGGAAGGGTGACAGAGCCGCCCTCTTTGACGTTCGCTTTGATCTTACAACGGATACCGAGGTCCAGATTAGTCGTGGTGAGGGTGATGTGATCTCCCTCGGCCTCGATCAGCACGTTGCTGAGAATGGGCATCGTGGCTTTCGAGCCGACGACGTTGAGAACCTGGGCGAGTCCGTTACTAAAGTGGTCGCGGTTGATGTTGAGTTTCATGGAGTAGAGCGGGAGCTAAAAAAAGGGGTCAGGCTTGTAGAAGTTAACAAAGCCTAAAAGATATCTGATTCAATAAGTAATTAAAGCAGTCATATTATGCTCAGGAAAAACTGTAATAAGCCCATCCCAAACGGCTCTTTTACCACTAAAAATGTCGATTGTTAAGCTTTGGGACTAACTTCCGAAGAAATGCGAATAAACCGGAGGTTATTCACGGGCAAAAACTTGTTGGGGGGTCATGCGCAACTTCCTCACAGGTTTTTCGATGCGGCTGATGGTTTACGTAACGCCCGAAAAATACCCCAGAAAATGTAGCTGAGCATCACCACGAGCATGCCGATTTCCTTGAAGACGACCACGGCACCAGCCACGGCGAGGAAGATAACGAACGACGGCAGCGGCGTTTTTGTCTGCAAATCGATCTGTTTGCCCGAGGGATAGCGGATCTTGCTCACCATAATCACTGCGATGAGTAACAACAGAGGGGGCAGGGCGAGTGCCCAGCGCTGCAGCTCCCGGTCGTGCTCGGCGAGGTTTAGCAAAAACAACACCAATGCCGCTACGGTGCCCGCCGCCGCTGGAACCGGCAGACCCACAAAGTCTTTATTGTCCGGTTTCTCTCCCCTGTTGATCAAGGGGTGGCTAATGACATTGAAGCGTGCCAGTCGCACCCCGGCACATAGCAGATAGATGAAACCGATGAACCAGCCGATTTTTTGGAAAATCGGGTAACCTTGAGTGGGCGATAGGATGAGGAAGAACATCATTAACGCCGGAGCCAAACCGAACGAAACCATGTCCGTCAGAGAGTCGAACTCCCCCCCAAATAACGATTCACGACCACCCATGCGGGCAAGGCGTCCATCCAATGAGTCGAATGCCATCGCCCCGAAAATCAACCAGACTGCCTGGGTGAACAACTCACTGGCCTCAGGCGTGATCATGTCCACTTCCCTCATGAAGTAGTGAGCCTGGATACACTTGATCACCGCCACGAATCCACAGAACAGATTCCCCGCCGTCATCAAGTTTGGCAGAAAGTAGATCCGGCTCGCGTTCTCGATCGAGAACGGACCGTCGAAATCGCGGGAAGAGTCGTCAGACATGGGGTGGGTCGAGCGAAAGCGGGTTAGCGTTTGGTCAAACCCTCAAGGTATTTCCAAAACTTCGAGTGTTGTTCGACCAACTGTTGTTCGGAAACGGGCAATTTATTGCGCAGCAAAAAGTCCTCCAGCGAGTGTTCATGCAGGATATAGAGCACGTGTAAGGTGTCTTCGCCGCGCAATTCAAAGTAGAACCGTAAGTCACCGCTCCGCAGGCGATACAGATCGCTCCCGCCCCGGGCAAATTTTCCCAACGGTTCTCGGGGGTGTTCCAGGTCAGTCTGCCGAAGAGAGCTCACCGGATCCAACGCTATGAGTTGGAGCAACTTATTCAGCTTATTGAGCTCGGTCATGGCCTGCTCGGCGAAAGTGACTTGAAACATAGGGGAATAAAAAAAAAGAAACGCCGGTGTAACCTACACCGGTATCCCACCGTCTTTGTCCGAGTAAGTAACGAATCTCAACCCTCTAAAAAAATGAAAAATTCCCTTCTCAAAACCACCATGGCCTTGGCCACACTCACCTTTTGCACCGCTAGCTTCGTCTCAGCGGCCGATGAAAAGAAACCTGCCGGCCCAGATCGTGCAGCGATGATGAAACAATTTGATGCTAACGGTGACGGTCAGCTCGATCAAACCGAACGCGAAGCCGTTCGCAAACACATGGAATCCATGCGGGGCGAAGCCGGTGGTCGTGGTGAAGGCGGTCAAGGAGGACGTAGCGGACAGGGCGGACAAGGCGGACGTGGTGGCCAAGGTCGCGGACCCAATCCGATGGCGGAATTTGATGCCAATAGTGATGGCAAACTCGATAAATCCGAACGCGCCGCAATGCGTGAGGGCATCCAAAACAACGAGCAAGCCATGAAGCGTTTCGACACCGATGGTGACGGTAAACTGAGCGACGCCGAATGGGGCAAGGCCAGCAAAGCCATGAGTGACCGCATGGGCCAAGGTGGCCGCGGCGGCCGTGGTGGCGAGCGTGGCGAAGGTGGCGGTGGCGAAGGTCGCCGCAATCGCGGCGAGTAACCCAATTTTGTCATACAAATGGTAGGTTTGTGTAGGCAATAGGTAGGTAGGCGGTCCTCGGTTTCCGGGGGCCGCCTCTTTTTTTGGCGACTTGCGAACATAACGGGCTAGCTTGGCGGATATGCCGGTAACCCTTGCGACGATCCGCGCGGCCGCACGCCGCATCGCAGGTGGGGTCGTATTCACCCCCTGTCTCGAATCCATTCCCCTGTCCGAACTCACCGGTGCTCAGGTATTCTGCAAACTCGACAACGAGCAATGCACGGGATCCTTCAAAGAGCGCGGCGCCCGTAATGCGCTCCTCCAACTCACCCCTACCCAACGTCGGCGCGGGGTTATAGCAGCCTCGGCTGGAAACCACGCTCTCGGATTGGCCTACCACGGTTAGTTGTTGAAAATTCCCGTGACGGTAGTGATGCCCCTGACCGCCCCCCTGATCAAAGTCACGACTTGCCGTCGTCTCGGGGCCAAGATCGTGCTGCACGGCGAAAACTTCGCCGGGGCCAAAGAAGAAGCCGACGCGCGGGCCGAACGGGACAACCTCGCCTATATTCACGGGTTCGATGACGACGCTATTATCGCGGGCCAAGGCACCATGGCACTCGAGATCCTCAAACAAGTTCCTAAAGTTGATGCGATTGTCGCACCCATCGGTGGAGCTGGTCTCATCGCCGGCCTTGCGATTGCCGCAAAAAAAATCCGCTAGGGCATCAAGATTATCGGCGTCGAATCAAGCGCCACCGGCAGTTATGTTGCGGCCCTCAAGAAAGGTGCGCCCGTCTCGATTCCGCCCCGCGCCACCCTGGCTGACGGTCTCGCGGTTTCGTGCGTAGGACCTAATGCCTTTGCTCACGCCCGCGACCTCGTCGACGAAGTAGTCACGGTATCCGAAAAATGGATTGCTCTCGCTATCCTCCGCTATGTCGAACTCGAAAAAACGGTCGTCGAGGGCGCTGCCGCCGCGCCGCTGGCCGCGATGCTGGCCGGCAAATTACCTCACCTCAAAAACCGTCGCGTAGTATTAGCCGTGTGTGGCGGCAATATCTATCCTTCGGTCCTGAGTCGGGTGATCGAAAAAGGCCTTGTGGCCGATGGTCGGCTTTGTCGATTTACCGTGACCATCAGTGATCGTCCCGGCGGCCTCGCCGCGCTTAGCCAGACCATCGCCAAAGCTGGGGCCAGCATCAAAGACATCGCCCACGATCGCGCCTTCAGCGGCCCCGACGTGAGTGCGGTCCACGCCTCTTGCACGGTGGAAACCAGAGACCACGCCCACGTCTCCGCCCTGAAGCGTGCCCTCACCAAATCCGGTTTCCGCCTCGTCCGCCGCTAGGGTGGATCTCCACCCGTTTGCCCCGTGAGAGGTAGGGACGGACCGCTGGGCAGTCCGCGCGGCTTAAAGGAGCGTCCGAATTGCCTCTGGAGAACCTGATGAAAACATCGCGTAGCGGTAGCTAAGTCATTAATGGCTAAAACCTCGTGGAGTCGTGGTGCTTAGCGTCTCTCAATCCGTGGTTTCCTGACGCCCGAAATCTTGGTGAATTTTGATAAACGCGCAGGCGGCGATCGAAGGCACGGCGCAGATGACCACCCAGATGAAGAAGTTCTGGTAGCCCAGCTGTTCTTGGATCCAACCCGAGAACATTCCCGGCAGCATGACGCCCAGCGCCATGAATCCGGTGCAGATGGCGTAGTGCGCGGTTTTGTGCGGACCATCTGAGGCGACCATCATCATATACACCATGTAGGCGGTGAAACCGAAGCCGTAACCGAGTTGCTCCATCACCAGTGCTCCGCCGATGACGGTCAGACTCTCGGGTTGGGTGAGGGCCAGACCGACGAAAACGACGTTGGGCACATGTATCGCTGCGACCATCCACCAGAGCATTTTGCGCAGCCCAAAACGTGATACCAACCAGCCTCCGGCCAGTCCGCCGACGGTCAATGCGACAACCCCAAGCGTGCCGTAGAAAATACCGATCTGTTCGGTGGTGAGCGCCAGTCCGCCGACTTCCCGCTCATCCAGCATGAAGGGGATCACCAGCTTCAGTAGTTGGGCTTCGGCGATACGATATAGCATCAGGAATCCGAGCACGGTGAGGATGTCGCGGCGGCGGAAAAATGCGCTGAAGACCGTCCACCAGCCTTGCCAAGGATTTCCTCGCTCCGTTGGCGGTGCGTCTTCGCTCAATCGAGGTAGGGCGCGCGAGTGATACCACCCAGCGAGAAAAAAGAACCCGGCGAGCAGGCCGAAAACCACCGCCCAAGCATGCGCGATGTCTCCCGTGGAGGTTGCTAAACTACCGGCCAGAAAAACCAATCCGCCCTGTCCAGCGATCATCGACAGTCGAAAGAATGTGCTGCGCACGCCGACGAATGCGGCCTGCTGGGTCTTCGGTAACGCCAGCAGGTAAAACCCGTCCGCCGCGATGTCATGGGTCGCCGAACTGAAGGCAATGAGCCAAAACACCGCCAAGGTTGCTTGGAAATAGAACGGTGCGGGCACCGTGAGCGCGATCAACCCGAGCGCGACGCCGATCACGAATTGCAGCCCCACGATCCATGCCCGTTTCGTGCCGCGTAGATCGACGAAAGGCGACCAGAGCGGCTTGATCACCCAGGGCAGGTAGAGCCAGCTGGTGTAGAGCGCGACGTCGGTGTTGGAGACGCCGAGATTCTTATACATCACCACCGCGAGGGTGGCGACCGCGACATTGGGAATGCCTTGGGCGAAGTAGAGGCTGGGAATCCAGCGCCAAGCGCGGCGAGATGAGGGAGCAGGGGAATCCATGAATCGAGAAACTCAGGTCATGCCCGCTCCGGGGCGACCACGCAACCCGTCTTATGCCACTATCCCCGGCGACCGAATGGCCGGGATTCAGGCGTCGCTCTCGTTTTGTTCGCGATCGATGGCCTCGGCCGCGCCCTGAGACGTGCTGGCCAGAATCGCTTTGGCTGCCGCCACATCGGCCTCGGCGACTTGCACCACAATACCACCCGAGGCCCACAAATAGGGTGGGGCAATTTCGGCGGTCCGCTCATTGGGAATGTCCGCTTGGATCCCGTTTCCCTCGAGCACCGAGCGGATCAATTGGGCTTCGGCGATCTCGGCAACAGCAGCAATGGTTTCCATGTTAGAAAAGTATGTGCACCCGACTAGAAATTGCGAGCCTGAGCGCCATTTAGCAGGGTGAACGATTCACTGACAAATTTGTCGGGTTACGACTCGCACCGCACCCATTGCGGTGCCACCACTTCTCTTCCGCATGTCCTCCCCGGTTCCCTCTTTTGCAGATCTCCCCCTGAACGACCCCGAGTTGCTCGGCTGGTTGCAACATGCAGCCGACGAACACGCCATCATGGCCGTGACGAATGCCGATGGGGTCATCGTCCACGTGAACGACCATTTTTGCCGAATCTCGGGCTATGATCGTTCCGAGCTGATTGGCCAAACCCACCGGATCATTCGCAGCGAGTATCATCCGCCGGAGTTTTTCGCCATCATGTGGGAGACCATAAATACCGGCAAAGTGTGGCGGGGCACGTTTTGTAATCGGGCGAAGGACGGCAGTCATTATTGGGTTTCCAGCACGATCACGCCCTTATTGGGAGATGATGGGAAGCCCCGCTATTACCTCGCGCTCCGCACTGATGTTACCCGAGTCAAAGACACGGAAAACCAGTTGCGCGAAGAACACTCTGAGCTGCAGAAGCAGGTCAAAATGCTTGCCACCAAGCAGGAGGAGTTAGCCGCATTTTACGATCACGCGCCGATCGGTATCACGTGGCGCGAGTTCGACGCCGACGGCGAGCCGTCCATCAATCACGTTAATCAACGCTTCTGCGACATCGTTGGTTTGACCGAAGAAGAGGCGGCCGACGTGCACAATGTATTACGCGTCACCCACCCTGATGATCGGACCAAACAGGAGCTCCTCACCGACGAACTTTACAATGGGAAGCGAAACACCTTCTCGATGGAGAAGCGTTATGTGCAGCCCGATGGATCCATGGTGTGGACCAATCTCACGATTGTGGTTTTACGCGATGACACCGGCTATGTGACGCACCACTTTGGCATGCTTCAGGATATTTCGGAGCGCAAAAAAGCGATCCATAAACTCGAGAGCAAGGAGTCGCGTTGGCGCACCTACCTCAACACCGCTAGCGAGATTCTCCACGCCATCACTCCGGAGGGGCGGGTGAAGTGGGTCTCCTCTGCCATCACCACCAAACTCGGCTACGAAACCGAGAGCCTGCTGGGCGAGCGTTACATCGATTTTGTCCACCCGGAACACGTCGAAGCGTGGACCCATTTTTTCCAAGACACCCTGACCAAAGGTTCCAGTTCAGGCTTCATCGAATACCGGGTCTTGCACGCCGACGGGTCGTGGATTTGGCACGCGATGAGCGCGAAGACTTACTCCGATCGCAACGGACGCACCGCATTTCTGGGAGTGGGCCGAGACATCACCGCCCGGCTTGAAGCTGAACAAAAACTCAAGGCAGCACTCGCTCGCCGGGAAGAGATGGAACGTATCGTTAACCGCTCCCCATCAGTAGTGGTGCTGTGGCGGGCAGCAGAAAACTGGCCGGTGGAGTTTGTGTCAGCCAGCGTTCGCCAATACGGCTACGAGCCGGAGTATTTTACCGCCACGAATCGTGGATTTATCGCGATCACCCATCCGGGCGATACAAATCGCGTGACCCTCGAACTCGAAGCTCACGCTTCCGCCGGACACGACGAATACAATCAAGAGTATCGCATCGTATGCGGTGACAAATCCATTCGCTGGGTGGCCGACCATACGGTTGTGCGCCGCGATGAAAATGACGTCGTCACCCACCACGAAGGTCTCATCACGGACATCACCGAGCGCAAGGAATCCGAGGATCGCGAACGTGAGGTGCGAGAACGAGATATGCGCACGGCGGCCGAGATCCAGTCCCACCTTTTACCGCAAGAGTTTCCGGAAAACGATGTGGTTGAAATCGAAGCCTTGTCCCACCCATCGATGCTCATTGGCGGCGATTATTACGATGTCCTCAAAGTCGACGACGACCACCTAGGATTTGTGATTGCCGACGTTTCGGGCAAGGGGACCGGCGCCGCGCTGGTGATGACGGAATGCCGGGCGACCATGCGACTCTGCGCCGAAGGTGAAACCAGCCCCGCGGCCGTGCTGCGTCGTGTCAACCGCGTGTTGCAACCGGACATGCGCCCGGGAATGTTCGTGGCGCTCTTTTACGGTATTCTAGATTTAAAGACTAAGAAAATGCGTTTCTGCCGCGCCGGCCACGAACCCCCGATCTTATTGCACCCTGAGGGTGAAGTGGATCAGTTACCCGGCGGTGGACTCGCGGTCGGGCTGGACGAGGGCGAACTTTTCGACGAGATCCTCGAAGAGCACGAAGTGCAGCTGATCTCGGGGGATTTACTAGCGCTTTACACCGACGGAATCACCGAAGCGACCAACCCCCAAGGTGAGGAATTTGACCGCGTGCGGCTAGCCACGTCTTTGCAGCGTCACATCGACAGTTCCCTCGATGACGTGGTCAAAAAAGTTGATCGATACGTGCGTAATTTCTGTGTGCTCGCGCCCAATCACGACGACCGCACGCTCCTGCTCATGCGGGTGTTTTGATCCGGACCGGAAAGCGGCAATCCAGTTGAGTTCCTCCGGACGGGGCGTAAGGTCGGGCTATGATGCTTAAGCTTCGTCTTCCCTTATTTTTAGCCATTGGCCTGTTAGTTGCGCCGGGTGTTGTGTTTGCAAAAACCAAGGCGGAAAAGAAGCGCGATAAGATGATGCAAATGCGGGCCAAAGTTCTCGAGACGCTTTACGAACAAAGCCCGCGTTACAAAAAAACCATCCGCAACGCCGAAGGATATGCCGTGTTTTCTAACATCGGCGTAAATCTTATTTTTGCATCATTTGCTGGGGGCGCGGGAGTGGTTGAAGACGATCGAGGCAAGCGCACTTTTATGAAAATGGGGTCGGCCGGTCTTGGCTTAGGTCTCGGCGTCAAAGATTTCCGGGCTATCTTCATTTTTCATGACGCAAAAAAATGAACGCCTTCATCGAGAAGGGATGGGACTTCTCGGCTCAGGCCGATGCGGCGGCCAAGTCCGACGAAAAAGGTGGCCAGTATGCCGCGGCCGCAACCATTCGGAAGGAGTAGAGGTCATTCAGATTACGGAAAACGGACTCGCGCTCCAGGCGACTCTA